>NZ_JACDWV010000149.1:0-121237 GCF_016464105.1 Pseudoalteromonas sp. bablab_jr010
CAATAATACTTAATCATTTTGAGGGATTAAACCTGTCGCTAACTGCGTTAAAAATTTCTCATTTAGAACAACTAAATAACGAAATTTTTGCCTTGTTATCAACGAGGTTTTATTGCCTCAAAATAGACTACTTAATTAAGCGGATTGGTATAAGTATTTTTATTTTTTGATCATCACGATATGATTCACGTAGTCGGGGATTTTTACAATGCTTGGGCGCTTGCCAAACTCGGTGATTAGCAGGTGCTCAAGTTGTTTTAGTTGCGATGGGTGATTGGATAAAAAATTAATGAACAACAAGCCATCTTTTGCCATCGCTGCTCTTAGTTTGGTGTAAAACAGGTGCTTGTATAAAAATAATGGTGCATCTACCTCACTGAATAAATCTAAGATGATCCAATTGTATTCGTTGTTTTGCTCTAATACTTGCTGCGCATCAAAACAGTGCAGGTTATTGGCATGGTCGCCACCAAAGTAACGTTTATAGCAGTGAATTATGTCGGGGTTTTTATCAACCGATGTCAGTTGGCTATCAGGGTAGGTGTGCTGTAAGTAGTTACGAATAGCACCACCGCCTAGGCCTAATTCTAAAATCTTTTTCGGTTCCTCTAAGTCTTGCCAAAGCTTTGCAAGGTATTGTAAATGAGGGAAAAGTAATCTGGCAGGTCGGCGTTTTTCAATGACCGATTGCAGAGTTTCGTTGATCAGTAACCAGCGTAATTGGTTAAGTTGCCTAACTTGAATACTGTAATTGCCTTGTTTATGCCAATAAATGAGCTGCCCTAATCGGTGACAGTCCTCAATAAAACTATGTTTTACTGCGCCACTGGGTTCAAGAAAATGTTCCATATTTCGGGCCTTTAGCGTGTTATTATAATAATTAGACAATTATTTCAGCATAGACCAGTAAGCATAAAGTGCAATTGTGCATTGGTTTTTACAGCTGTGAATAATAATTTAGGCTGGGTCACCAAAGTATTATTCCAACTTGATAGAAGATCGCGTATCGTAATTCGCATTGCAAAGGCCACGACAGAAAAACAACAGACCCGTGGCTGAATTATCACAGGAGTTTTTATGTTTAAAGTGACCACCCCGCAAAGCAGCGAAGATTGGCAAGCGTACTATTCATTACGTTGGCAGGTTTTAAGAGCACCCTGGGGCGAGCCGCGCGGTTCTGAACAAGATGACTTAGAGCAAGACGCAGAGCACCGCTTTATCAAAAATAATGATGGCGAAGTATTAGGCGTAGCTCGCCTGCATTTTAATAATCATCAGCAAGCGCAAGTTCGTTATATGGCGGTTGCTGAAGGTAATCGTAACCAGCATATTGGTAGCCGTTTATTACATGAATTAGAAAAAATCGCATGGACTCAAGATGCAGATGAACTGGTATTGTTTGCTCGTGAGCGAGCCCTTGATTTTTATAAGCGTCATGGCTACGAATTAAAAGAAAAAGCACACCTTGCCTATGACGATGTACAGCATTGGAAAATGGTAAAACAAAAACCCTCTGAGCCGGGTTGGTTCCGTCATCCAAACTGGACACAAGTACTGCAAAATACGTGGCGTGAGTCGATCCCTATCAGTGATGCAATGGGAATTAAAGTAGAAAGCTACACCGATTGGCAGTTTACTACGCGCGCTGATCTAGATGCGAACTTAAATCTTCATAACACTATGTTTGCCGGCTCGATTTATAGTTTAGCGACCTTAACAGGCTGGGGCGCAACTTACCTAGCGCTTAAAGAAGCTGGCCTTGAAGGGAATATCGTGTTAGCAGATGCCAACATTAAATATCTTAAACCACTGAATAACGATCCTCGCGGGAGTGTTGAGTTGGCTGGCTGTAAAGGCAAGTTGGCGGAGCTAGAGGACAATGGCAAAGCAAGCTACCATGTGCCAGTGAATGTGTACGATGGTGATGTGCTAGTAGCAGAATTTGAAGGTCACTTCATCGTTAAAAAATAACGAATATTCAGAGCGAGCTAACTAAAGCTCGCTCTTTAAGTTAAAGCAAGTCAGTTAAAATAACAATTAAAGCAAGTCGGTTAACAGAATACCCACACCAAAACGTTCAATATCGGCGTTGTAATCAATCAAGCTCTCACCATAACCATTAAAGTATTGTGCATAACCACGTAATCTGCCCCAAAGAGGGAAAGACCAATCTAATTGAATTGCACCACGGTTATCTGAATTTAAGTTATTACGGGTCATAAAGCTAAACTCATGCTCGTTGTAACGGTATGCACCCGAGAATTCAAAGTAACCCATGTATTTGTAGATATCAGGGTTGTCATCACCTTTAGCTTCTAGTTCATCATCTTTTTTATCTTCAGGAATGCGGTACCAAGGCTTAAAGCTAAATACAAAGCCATCTTTTTCCCATAAGAAGTCAGCATAAATGCGGTTCCACGAACGTGAATTAGGCTGGCTGCGGCCATTAGATTGATGTGAAGCACCAATTGCAATCGCCATCTCATCGCCCCAAAGCACATGCTCAGGATCAAGATAGTTCACCCAGAAGATCTCTGGTTCGTAGTTTGTTTCACGAAACGGCGATGAAATATCTTTGTTATAAAACTGCCAAAACGATTGCATGGTAAATGCAAAAAATACGCCTTGGTCTTTATCTGAGAAGCCTTCGAAGATAGGCACTTTGATTGATAATTGATATTTTACTTCAAGATTATCAAGTGGCTCGCCATCGACTTCTTCAGCGAGGTCTTTTAGGCCATCAAAAGGGCGCTCATTCGGATTAGATACGTAAGAAAGCGGTAAAATATAGTTACGCTTATGTGGGGTGATCACATTACGGTTTTTCTTACTTACTTCTTCACGCGCTTTACGTTTGTCTAAAGCGGTGAGCTTTTTGCTTTCATCTAAATCAGAGCACTTTTTACGAAGTTCTTCAAGTGTTTGCTTGCCGTCACCGCCAATAGCTTCGTTCAAAATACACTGCTTTACGAGTTCTAGTGCATCATCTTGTTCGTTAGTTTGTGGTTGTTCAGTTTGAGCAAATACAGGTACAGAAAATAAGCCAGCGGCTGCCAGCCAAATGCGCCATCCCATTGCAGTTCCCTTTCAGTAGACTTGTAAGTAGGTATAATTATAACGATTTTTACATAAGTAACCGTGAACTTGTACTGAATTGTTGAAATTTTAGGTAAATAGAGAGCCCCAAGCTAAGCTTGGAGCCCTGCTGTAACGGCCTAAGAGCATAAGCCGTTGACTCTCACGCAATGAGAAGGGATGAGCTTATAGCTTAAATACGTTGGTAAAAAACTTATAAAGTTCGGTACCTTGATTCACGCTTGCTGAAGCAAAATGCAAAATAGCAATGGCGTCTTTATCAAAACTTAATGTTTGTAGCGGCTGCTCAGAAAGGTAGCGCTCCATTCTTAAAATATGGGCGATAGGCTCACCAGCTTTAATATGGCCGCCCAGTGGGGCAAGGTATTCAACCATGCCACCCATAGGTGCATAGTAAGCTACATAATCTTCAAGCATGCAGGCATAGCGTGTCATCGCTTTAGGATGATATGCAGCATCAACTAATACCTCTTTGTGATTGAGGTAACTTAAAATGCTATTTGCATCATCGAGTGCTGCACTTAAATCGATTTTTTCTTGGCTACCTAGCTCAACGGTGAATGCTTCGATTTGGACAGCGAATTCACGGCCTTGTTTACCAAGCTCTTCAGACAGTGACCACCATGGACAGAAACTCGCTTCATCCATCGCGCCATCAAAATCACTTGGGATCAATAACACATGTTCGATGTTAAAGTAGCTCGCGCTTTCTTTGGCGTATTCAGGGCAATATAAGTGCTTACTTGAGATAGGCCCCGTGTGAAGGTCTAAAACAATATCTGCCTGATGGGCAAGCTTTTGCAAGTTAAGGGCAATACGCTTACCCGTTGTTAGGCTGTAATCAGGGCCCGTTAATTGACTATCGATGTCAGCAACGAGTGCCTGTTTAAACGCCGCTTTAAGGGTCGCATCATCACAGTCTTTGTGCTGTTCAGCAATCTGTGACGGTAACGCTTTATTAAAGCGGTACATGCGGTTCCAGTTGGTGCCCGTAATTGGATCGAAGCGACCTAAAGTAAACTCACCTGATTTTTGGTTGCAACCAATAGGGTTAGCATAAGGAACTAGGGTAATATCGCCACGCAGCTTGAGTGATTTTAGCTGCTCAAGCAATTGATAAATTACTGCATTACCTTGTACTTCAGCGCCGTGCATATTGGCTTGTATATACACGTTTGGGCCTGTGCCATCCCCTTTTAAGCGATACACTGGGATTGTCAGAGGTAGGCCGTTGGCAATCTCGCCAACCACAATATTCTCTTGGCTGATTAATTCTTTACTCATGGCGATTACCTTAAATAATAGCTGGCATCTTCAGCGCTACGAATGCACTCAATATTGCCTTGTTCAAGGATGTATTCAGCCGCTAATTCGTGGCATAAAAAGTACGGCATACTTTCGGTAAAGCCATATGCGCCACATTGGCTGAATACCAACCAGTCTTGCTCATTTAAATCGCTCGCTAATTGGTGCTCACCTAAGCAATCAAGGGCGGTGCAAAGCGGGCCGTATAAAGTCATTGCCGCAGGCTCAGCCGTCGATTCGCGAAGTAAGGCCGCAGGGAAATCTTGGCTTGTCACAGCTGGGCGAAGTAAATGGTTAATACCGCCTGATAAAATCACCTGCTGTTGATTGTAATTTACTTTACGCTCAACAACTGGCGTTGCGTAATGGCCGCATTCGCCCACCGCATAGCGGCCAAGTTCCATCCAAAGCTCTTTGACACCGGCATCTGCTTTAATGCTAGCCAAAGTCTCAATAAGTGCAGACCAATCGAGTCGGTTAGCACTTTGAGTATAAGGAATGCCTAAGCCACCCCCTAAATCGAGAATATTAAGATTAATGTTTAATGAGCGTGCTAGCTGTTGCAGTGGCGCAATCATTGCGCGCCATAGCTCGGCGAGCTTGTCAGTGCTCAGCATATTGCCCCATTGGAAAATATGCAGACCATCAAAGCTAAGAGCTGGGTAATCACTTGCAGTGAGTGCTTGCCACTCATCGCAGCCCAAACCAAAAGGAGTAAGGCTATCGCCGCCAAGTGGATTCTTTTCGCTGTCTGGCCAACGAAGTTGAACACGCAATAGCACTTGCAGCTGACAATTTGTTTTTGTTGCTTGTTCGTTTAACCAGCGCACTTGGTTAATGCTCTCGGCGACAAAAGTACGTACGCCGCGAGCAATAAAATGTGAAATTTGTTTAGGGCTCTTTGCAGGCCCAGTGTTGAGCACGCGCTCGCTATCGATGCCTTGGGCAAGTACTTGCTCAAGTTCACCTTTACTTGCAACATCAAAGTTAAATCCTGCGCTGTCTAAACATTGAATAATGCGAGACAACGGGTTGGCCTTAACGGCATACCAAAGTTTCACATCGGTTTGCGCAGTCAGTTGATTTAAATGTGCAGTTAATTTATCTAAATCATAGATAAAAAATGGCGTATCAAGATGCGTTGAAACTTGCTCAACCGCTTGCTTGATGGGCGTGCTCAAAAAGCTCATTAACGTAAAACCTCTTCTAACAGTAATGATGCATCGCTTTGTTCATCACGGTATTTCACGATCAATGCACACGACATGCTAAGACCTTGTTCACGAGCCCATGCATTTGAAGCTGGGCGAGAGCCTGGGATCACAATCGCGTTTTCTGGGATGGCTTCACCTTTGTCTAGCTGGCGTTCGTTAACGCAATCGTAGACAGGAATAGTTGCAGATAAGCGTACACCCGGCGCAAGTACAGCACCTTTTTTCACAACCACACCTTCAACAATAACGCAGCCTGCACCGATGAATGCGTCATCTTCAATAACCACAGGGCTGGCACCAATTGGCTCAAGCACACCACCTAATTGTACTGCTGCACTTAGATGAACATTTTTACCCACTTGTGCACATGAACCCACTAATGCGTGGCTGTCGACCATCGTGCCTTCGTCGATGAACGCGCCAATATTTACATATGCTGGTGGCATGATAATGGTGCCTTTAGCAACGTGTGCGCCACGACGAACACTGCTACCACCTGGTACCATACGCACGCCAGCATCGGCTGCAAAGCCTTGTGGAGCTAAGTTGTGCTTATCAACAAAACCACCCGGGAACTCAGTGTTTGTGCCATTTTTAAAGGCTTCTAAAATGCCTTGTTTAACTTCAACATTGGCGTGCCAGTTGCCGTTCTCGTCTTGTGTTGCCGCGCGAACTGCGCCTGATTCTAAGTTGTTTAATAATTCTAACCAGCTCATGATAAAACCTGTTTTTAGTTCCAAGATAAAATTGTGTTGTTTGCGTGGGTGATGCTGTCTGTTTGCTCAAGCTCTAAATGCGTAAGCGGCGGACGTAAATGCGGGGTATTTATTTTACCTTGCAGGTGCATCAGTACTTTTACGGGGATTGGATTTGCCACAGCGAATAAACTTTGAATCGCTTGCGACCAATCGGTGAATAGATTTGGGTATTGACCACTTAAACTGCGTTTAACAAACTCATGGGTTTGAGTCGGCCAAGCATTCGCGGCAACCGAAACTAAACCTTTTGCTCCAGCTTGAGCAAAATACGGCATAAGTGCATCGTCGCCACTAAATATGGCCAGTGTTGGCGATGCCGTTCTAAAGCCTTCAAATTTGCTAATGTCGCCACTGGCTTCTTTTAAAGCCCAAAGATTTTTGTGATCAGCAAGGTTTTTGATCACCTGCGGTGAAATCTCAACTGCACTGCGTCCAGGTACGTTATACAGCATACAAGGGTGGTTACTTGCGTTTAGTAGGCTTTCAAACCAATGTGTTTGGCCAACAACCCCTGGTTTTGCATACAGAGGTGAGCCCAGTAGATAGCCATGAATAGGTAGTTGGTTGCAGTATTCAACCCAAGCAACTTGTTGCTTGAGGTTCATGCCGCCCACAGCAACCATGAGTGGTACACTCGGTGCTAATTGGCAAACATGCTCAACGATGGCTTGTTGCTCTTTGAGTGAAAGCGCTAGTCCTTCACCGGTACTGCCAAGCAATAAAATGCCGTTATTTGCATCTTGCTGCTCCGCGACCAGTTGTTCAAGGGCCGTGTAATCGACCTCGCCAGATTCAGAAAATGGCGTGACAAGCGCTGTCCATAATGGATAGTCGTTTAAATCAAAATTGTTGATCATCTCTCACGAACTTATAAGGTATTCGAAGAGTTTATGCGGGAACATTTGAATGGAGCCGCATGTCGTCGTTCGAACAAGGTATAATTCGAAGAGCGAATGGGCTTAAAATAATAAAGACGCGACGGCCTTATTATACTAAGACCAGAAGCTCTCCACCAAACTAATCAATAGCACTTTGCTATTGTTGGTGACAGTCGCTGGGATTCAGCCCAGTCGCCCGAAATAAGCACCTCACAAACGGTGTTACTTCTCGGCGTTAATTCCCCTCACGTATGATCAACAGAGTCTGTGCTCTTCCCATACGCTACCTGAATAACGCACCTCTTCCAGCCCTTTATGCTCGCTTTAAAGGTTAAAGCCAACATAGTTAAATAGGGTATTTGCAGCGATTAAAGCATTTTAGCCGTCTAGGTGTCAAGGCGAGGAATTTGTTTTTTAGTGACCGAATTTGCAACATGGTTACGTATAACCGTGTTTTTACGTACACTTAGCGCTAACCAAATCAATTGGAAAAATGATGGAAAAATTTAACGATATTTATCAACGAGCCGTATCTCGAAAGGGCAGTGAAGAAATGCTGCAAGCACTGTTATCAAACCCGCTCGACGATGCTGATATTGCTAAAATGCATGACGATTTATGGTTAGAAGAGTTCACGCGTAAAGTCTTTCAAAGCGGTTTTTATTGGTCTGTTATCAATAATAAATGGGCTGGTTTTCGTGATGTGTTTTGGGATTTCAGTGTAGAAAAATTGTTGATGATGCCGCCAGATATGCTCGAGCAAAAAGCCAGTGATGAGCGAATTGTTCGTAATTTTAAAAAAGTACAAACGATCCCAGAAAATGCGTACATGATCCACGAAGTTGCTGAGAAGCATGGCAGCTTTAGCCAATTTATTGCAGATTGGCCTACTGACAATATTATTGGTTTGTGGGCTTATCTTAAAAAGCATGGTGCGCGTTTAGGGGGAAATACTGGCCCATACGCTTTACGAGCGCTTGGTAAAGATACTTTTTTACTTTCTCGGGATGTAGAAGCCTATTTGCGTGCCCATGAGTTGATAGATGGCGGCTTACAAACTAAAAAGTCACTGCAAGCAGCGCAAGATTTTTTCAACGAATTACAACAGCAAAGCGGTTACAGCCTGCAGGCACTAAGCCAACTAGTGGCCTATGGTGTAGGCGATAATCGTGTGGGTGTCGCAACACGTTAAGGACAGTTATGAAACTGCAAACTCGATACACAGATATTAGTGAACTACTTGCTATCAAGGATATGCCGAGCGCCGTTGCCGAGCCGCAATTACTGCTATTTAATGACAAGCTAGCTGATAATTTCGCAATTAAACACGACAGCGAATTTTTAGCTAAAATGCTATCTGGTTCAACGATAGATAACGACGTTGCGCCGGTTGCTCTTGGTTACTCAGGTCATCAATTTGGTCATTTTTCACCGCGTCTTGGTGATGGTAGAGCGCATTTACTTGGTGCTATTGCAGATAAAGATGGCACATTGTGGGACTTGCAGCTAAAAGGCGCTGGAGCAACAGTGTTCTCGCGCGGTGGTGATGGTCGCTGTGCCATTGGTCCAGCTGTTCGAGAGTACATTATGAGTGAGGCACTTCATGCGCTTGGCATCGCAACTACGCGCTGCTTAGCTGTGGTTACAACTGGCGAAACGGTATATCGTCAGCCACCACGCCCGGGGGCAGTTGTTACTCGCCTAGCTCAAAGTCACATCCGTGTTGGTTCATTTCAATACTTAGCTACACAAGGTGATATAGAAGGGCTAGAGAAGCTCGTTGATTACGCAATTAATTGTCATTTTCCTTACATTAGCAGTACGGATGAGCAGCGTTATATTGAGTTTTTAACTGCTGTACTCGATAAGCAAATAGAGCTGGTTATCAGTTGGATGCGAATTGGCTTTATACACGGTGTGATGAACACAGATAATACCTTGATTAGTGGTGAAACCATTGACTATGGCCCTTGTGCGATGATGAATCAGTTTGACCTAGACACGGTATTTAGTTCGATTGACCATCAAGGGCGTTATGCATTTGGAAATCAACCGAATATTGCTAATTGGAATATTGCACGCTTGGCTGAAAGCTTAATTCCGTTATTTGCTGATCAAGAGAGTGCCGTCGAACAACTCTCACCGGTTGTAAATGGCTTTGCAGCTAAATTTAATGATGCATTTAATACTATGTGGCAGCAGAAATTAGGATTAGCTGGTCAGCACGAAGGCGATCATGCTTTAGTTTCAGAGTTGCTAGGTTTAATGAAGCAACATCAGCTCGATTATACTAATACTTTCAATGCTCTGACTGAATCTTTACTTGCGGATTTCGCAATTCCAACTAGTTTAAAAGAGTGGCATAAAAAGTGGAACGTGAGGATTTCGTCTAAAAGTTATGAAACTATGCGCGCTGTTAATCCTGCAGTCATTCCACGTAATCATACTATTGAAATGATCCTAGCGGAATACGAAGCATCGGGAGAAAGTTCATTAAAAGACGCCTTTTTAGAAGCATTTAACGATCCATATGTTTACGATGAGCGTCACTTTGAATGGCTTCAGGCCCCAAAAGATTATGATAAAAATTATCAAACTTTTTGTGGGACCTAGTCATTTAAATTAACTAGGAAAATTCCTATTTATTGAATTTAACTGTATGCTGATTGAGCGCTCTAATAGGCGGTGGTATTATAGATTTTAGGCTAATCTATTGCTTTAAAAGATGATCTCATACGGTATTCGAAGCTGGTTTGGTCATACATTTAATCGCTTATCTACGAAATTAGGCTAGGCTATTATTGGTACCTTAATAGTTATGGATTAATTAATAAGTTGAATGTCAATGCAAAGTAACTAATCGTTTTTTGTATTGTTAAAGTTTTGATTACTCAAAAAATACGAGCTCTTACGAGCTTTATTATGAAAATGGGAAGGAAACAATGAAACTGAAATCACTGACTATAGCTTTGGCACTTGCTGCAACTAGTGCTTCAACATTTGCTGCTGAGAAACAAGGTTTTTATATCGGCGCATTTGGCGATTACTATGATAATTCATGGGAAAATGTTCGCGATTACGCACCAGGCGGCCTTGATGTTGATGATTCAACAGGCTGGGGTTTAGAGCTGGGTTATCGCTTTAGCGATTACTGGAGTGCTCGCTTAGAATATGCTGATATGGATTTTGACTGGACCGCTGAACTAAACGATGGCACATCGATGAGCGGTTCTGAAAGTGGTAAGCGTTACGGTATTGATGGTTTATATCACTTCGGTGGTGGCCCATTCTACGGTATTTTTGGTTTGAAAAACCTTGATGCTGTTGATGAGGATTTAATGTTTGCAAACGTTGGTGCTGGCTACCAACACTACTTCACAGATAACTTTGCTTTCAATGCCGAAACTTCTTTGTACCAAGGCCTTGATCGTGGTTACACCGATGTGGGTGCTAAGTTAGGTTTAAGCTATATCTTTGGTAATCAAAGCAGCTCTGCGGCTCCTGTTGAGCCAGCTCCTGTAGTAAGTGGACCTACAGATAGCGATAACGATGGCGTAATGGACGCTGATGACCAATGCGCAAATACACCAATGACTGATGCGGTAGATAGCAAGGGCTGTACTCTTTATGAAGAAAAAGAGGCAACAATCACTTTACTAGTTACTTTCCCGCATGATGTTGCAGAAGTACCAAATAAATACTTCAGCGATATTGCTGATGTTGCAGCATTTATGAAAGAAAACGAAGGCACATCAGTTGTTCTTGAAGGTCATGCATCAGCAGTTGGTGATGCGGATTACAACATGAAGCTTTCTGAAAAACGTGCTAAAGATGTAGCTGAAGAGTTAGTTAAAGACGGTATCTCATCAGATAGAATCTCTACGGTTGGTTATGGTGAAGAACGCCTGAAGAACAAAGCATATACGCTTGAAGCGCATGCAGAAAATCGTCGTGTTGAAGCACAAATTAGTACGGTTGAACGTGTAAAGGTTATGCGTAAGTAATAGATTACTATTAGCTTACTGTAATTTATTAATAATCTTGAGATTAAAGCTGAACTATTTTTATGGTTCAGCTTTTTTTATACCTTAAAAACGCATTTACTTTTTTAATAAACGCGATACTCTTAAAGGTATACGGCATGGTATAAAAATAAGGTACACTTATATTGATTTGAATCATCGCAGCAAATGGGTGATTATTGTACTATGTTCTTATTGTTATCTCGTGTAATTATCACTAGGTAAATTAGAGTTTTTTTGAGCACTGTTAATTTGGTATGGCATTCTAAGGCATTTCGACGGTGCTAAACGTCACTTTTTTAGGTGGTGTTTTGAAATTAACAAATTTATTGTAGTTTTAGTTTATTAAGTTTGGATTAATTACTCATCATCTATCTTGACAGAGTTTAGGCTACACAGCCTTTAGTTACTTAAATGGAAGGGAAGGAAACATGAAACTAAAATCACTAACTATAGCTTTAGCTCTTGCTGCAACAAGTGCTTCTAGCTTCGCTGCTGAAAAGCAAGGTTTTTATATTGGTGCGTTTGGCGATTACTATGATAATTCATGGGAAAATGTTCGTGACTACGCACCAGGCGGTCTTGATGTTGATGATTCAACAGGCTGGGGTCTAGAGTTAGGTTACCGCTTCAGTGATTACTGGAGTGCGCGTCTAGAATACGCTGATATGGATTTTGACTGGAAAGCTGAATTAAACGACGGTACGTCGATGAGTGGTTCAGAAAGTGGTAAGCGTTACGGTATTGATGGTCTTTACCACTTTGGTGGTGGTCCTTTCTACGGTATTTTTGGTTTAAAAAATCTTGATGCGGTTGATGAAGATTTAATGTTTGCTAATGTGGGTGCAGGTTATCAACACTACTTTACAGAGCATTTCGCATTTAATGCAGAAACGTCTTTATACCAAGGTCTAGACCGTGGTTATACAGATGTGGGTGCTAAATTAGGTCTTAGCTACATCTTCGGTGCTCAAAGCGCGCCAGCTGAGCCTGTAGAGCCTGCTCCTACGGTTGTTCCTGTTGCTGTAGAACCAGTAGATAGCGATGGCGATAATATCCCTGATGCAGACGATCAATGTGCAAATACACCAATGACTGACGCTGTTGATGGCACTGGTTGTACGCTATATGAAGATCGTGAAGTAACTAAGAGCTTACTAATCACGTTCCCTAACAACACATCTAAAGTATCTCAACAATACCTAGATGATATTGATGCTGCAGCAGCATTCTTAAAAGAGCACCCAGGTACTGACGTAGTGCTTGAAGGTCATTCTTCATCAGTAGGTAAAGCTGACTACAATAAGTGGTTATCTAAGAAACGTGCTGATGCGGTTGCTAAGAAACTAATCGAAGATGGCATTGATCCAATGCGTCTAACTACTGTTGGTATGGGTGAAGAGCGTCTTAAAAACCCAGCTAACACACCAGAAGCTCACGCTGAAAACCGTCGTGTTGAAGCGAAAGTAACTGTAATTGAGCGTGTAAAAGTAGAGCGTTAATCTAACCCTTTACGCAAATTTGAAAACCCAGCCTAGTGCTGGGTTTTTTCTTATCTAAGTACTAGGCATTGGTAAGATAGGAATGATTCTTAATAAATATTCATTTGAATAGCGTTTTTTTTTAGTACTATTCATGTTATTTATAGTGAATATTTAACTCCTTACTTACAGCATGGATTTTCATCTATACTTAAAAGCTTTATAATTAACCGTCAGAATACTATAAGTGCTGGGTCTTAATTGGTATTTAGCTTAATACTACCGAGTACTTTCACGTCACCAAGAGGGCAATATTGTGCTACAAGAATATCGTAAACACGTAGAAGAACGTGCCGCGTTAGGTATCGTACCAGCGCCATTAGATGCTCAGCAAACGGCTGATCTTATTGAATTAATCAAAAATCCACCGGCAGGCGAAGAAGAGTTTATCGTTGATCTTCTAGTTAACCGTGTACCACCTGGTGTTGATGATGCTGCTTACATCAAAGCAGGTTTCTTGGCTGCAGTTGCAAAAGGTGAAGCGAGCTCTCCACTTGTATCAAAAGAAAAAGCAGCTGAGCTACTTGGTACTATGTTAGGCGGTTACAACATCGCGCCTATGATTGACCTTTTAGATGACGAAGCGTTAGCGCCAATCGTTGTTAAAGGTTTATCAAACACATTATTAATGTTCGATGCTTTCTACGATGTAGAAGAAAAAGCGAAAGCGGGTAACGAATTTGCTAAGCAAGTAATCGAATCTTGGGCAAATGCAGAATGGTTTGTAAACAAGCCTGCAGTTGCTGAAAAAATCTCAGTTACCGTATTCAAAGTAACTGGCGAAACAAATACTGATGATCTTTCACCTGCTCCAGATGCATGGTCTCGCCCTGATATTCCACTACACGCTTTAGCAATGCTGAAGAACGAACGTGATGGTATCAATCCTGAAAAGCCAGGTGAAGTTGGTCCAATCTCACAACTAGAAGAGCTTAAAACGAAAGGTTTACCTCTTGCATACGTTGGTGATGTAGTTGGTACGGGTTCATCTCGTAAATCTGCAACTAACTCTGTACTTTGGTTCATGGGTGATGATATTCCTCACGTACCGAACAAACGCGTTGGTGGTGTATGTTTAGGCGGTAAAATCGCTCCTATCTTCTTCAACACAATGGAAGACTCTGGTGCATTACCAATCGAACTACCTGTTGATGAGCTAAACATGGGTGACCAAATCGATATCTTCCCATACGAAGGTGTTGTTAAGCGTCACGGTACTGATGAAGTAATCTCGACTTTCTCTCTTAAATCAGACGTAATTCTTGATGAAGTGCGTGCTGGTGGTCGTATTCCACTGATCATTGGTCGTGGTTTAACTGATAAAGCGCGTGCATCACTAGGTATGGAAGCAGAAGATATCTTCCGTAAGCCAGCGCTTGTAACTGACTCTGGTAAAGGCTTCACATTAGCTCAGAAGATGGTTGGTAAAGCATGTAACATGCCTGGCGTACGTCCTGGTCAATACTGTGAGCCGAAAATGACAACTGTTGGTTCGCAAGATACAACAGGTCCTATGACACGTGACGAACTTAAAGACCTTGCGTGTTTAGGTTTCTCTGCAGACTTAACAATGCAGTCTTTCTGTCATACATCAGCTTATCCTAAGCCAATCGACGTAAACACTCACCACACACTTCCTGATTTCATCATGAACCGTGGCGGTGTATCACTACGTCCTGGTGACGGTGTAATCCACTCATGGTTAAACCGTATGTTATTACCAGATACAGTAGGTACTGGTGGTGACTCACATACTCGTTTCCCTCTAGGTATTTCATTCCCAGCGGGTTCAGGTGCGGTAGCATTCGCAGCAGCAACAGGTGTAATGCCTCTTGATATGCCTGAGTCAATCTTAGTACGTTTCAAAGGTGAAATGCAGCCAGGTATCACACTACGTGACCTAGTTCATGCTATCCCTTACTACGGTATCAAAGAAGGTCTTCTTACAGTTGAGAAGAAAGGTAAGATCAACGAATTCTCTGGTCGCGTACTAGAAATCGAAGGTGTTGAGCACCTAACAGTTGAGCAAGCTTTCGAACTTTCTGATGCATCAGCTGAGCGTTCAGCGGCAGGTTGTACTGTTAAACTTTCTAAAGAGTCTATCGCTGAATACCTTGAGTCAAACATCGTAATGCTTAAGTGGATGATCTCTGAAGGTTACGGCGATGTTCGTACTATTGAGCGTCGTATCACAGCAATGCAAGAGTGGTTAGCTAACCCAGAACTTATGGAAGCTGATGCAGATGCAGAGTACAAGCACGTACTTGAAATCGATCTTGCAGACATCAAAGAGCCAATCCTTTGTGCTCCAAATGACCCAGATGATGCGCGTCTTCTTTCAGACGTAACAGGCGAGAAAATCGACGAAGTATTCATCGGTTCTTGTATGACTAACATCGGTCACTTCCGTGCTGCAGGTAAACTACTAGATGGTTTCAGTGGCCGTATCCCAACTCAACTTTGGGTTGCACCACCAACGAAGATGGACAAAGACCAGCTTACTGACGAAGGTTACTACGGTATCTTTGGTCGCGTAGGTGCACGTATCGAAACGCCAGGGTGTTCACTATGTATGGGTAACCAAGCACGTGTTGCTGATAAAGCAACAGTTGTTTCTACCTCTACGCGTAACTTCCCTAACCGTCTTGGTACTGGCGCTAACGTATTCTTAGCATCAGCTGAGCTTGCAGCAGTAGCGGCAATCTTAGGTAAACTACCTACACCTGCTGAGTACCAAGAGTATGCAGATAAGATCAATGCAACTGCAGCTGATACTTATCGTTACCTGAACTTCCACCGTATGCCTCAATACACTAAAAAGGCAGACAAAGTAATCGTTCAGCAAGCTGTTTAATTTTAGCTAAATTAAATGACAATAAAGCCCGCTTTTAGCGGGCTTTTTATTTTAGATAAAATTTCTAAAATATTTATAAATACGATCTTAAAGCTACATAAATCATCATCAGCGTTTACATAATAACGCAAAAATTTCCTACCAATTGCATTAAAATCCTCGCCAATATTCTCAACGTATTAAGGCGAGATCGAAATGACTACATTAAACAACCAGAACCTTTTACAGCTTCGTTTTGTAAGCCAAGCACATATTGACGCAGTTAAGCCTTCTTTTGCTAACCTACCTGCAAACCCATACGCAGATGGTGAATTTCGTAAGCGTCGTTATTCAGTAATCAAAGTTGTTGATGGTGAATTAAAACTACAACCAACAAAAGCATTTGTGCAAGATGACTCAATCAATACCTTCCAAGGTAATGTTGAGCGTACTTATGAAAATCTAGAAGATAGCTTATTAGCGACTGATGGCATGAAGCAAATCGTTAATCAATTTCGCGATATGACGGGTATCAGTGATGATCGCGTTATTGAAATTCATCAGTTCAGAATGCTTGCGATCGACAGCGACACTCCAGCTGCACCTGAAGGTGTTCACCAAGATGGTTTTGATCACGTATGCGTATGTGGTGTATCACACGAAAACCTAGAGGGTGGTGAGCTACTTGTTTATGAACACCAACAAGCTGAACCATGTTTCAAAATGGAAATTAAAGACGGCATGTTCGCACTGATTAATGACCGTGAAGTATGGCACAACGCTACACCAATGAATAAATTAGACGCAAGCAAAGAAGGTTACCTTGATTGCTTCGTACTAACTGCGTAAGGGTAAACCATGAACTTAACGCAATTACGTCGCCAGTTCCCTGCACTTATGCAACAAGTTGCAGGTCAGTCACCGATTTTCCTTGATGGTCCGGGTGGCTCGCAAGTACCACAGTCAGTTCTAAGCGCTATGAGTGCATATTTGGGTTACTTCAACTCAAACTTAGGCGGTGCATTTTTCTCAAGTGATAAAACGGTAGAGTTAATGGCAAATGCTCGCCAAGCTGCAGCCGATTTATTAAATGCGCCATCTAAAGAGCAAATCGTGTTTGGTGCAAACATGACAAGCTTAACGTTTAGCTTTAGTCGTGCCATCTCACGTGATTGGACTGCTGATGATGAAATTATTGTCACCAATGCTGATCACTTCTCAAACGTATCATCTTGGCAGCAAGCTGCTGAAGATAAAGGCGCGACAGTAAAAACTACCCTTATCAACGAAGCTGATTGCAGCCTAGATATGGCACATTTTGAAAGCCTTTTATCTAGCAAAACAAAGCTTGTTGCTGTGACATATGCATCAAACACCACTGGTTCAATTAATGACATTAAACGCATCGTTGAGCTTGCACATGCTGTTGGTGCGCTAGTTTATGTTGATGCCGTACATTATGCACCTCATGAGCTAGTAGACGTACAAGCACTTGATTGTGACTTCTTAGCCTGCTCTGCATATAAGTTCTTTGGTCCTCACCTTGGTATTGTCTATGGCAAACGAGAGCACCTTGAAGGTTTCACACCATATAAAGTTGAACCTGCAAAAGATGTTGCGCCAGGTCGCTGGGAAACAGGTACACAAAGCTTTGAAGCGCTAGCTGGCTTAATTGCTGCTGTTGATTACATTGCTGCAATTAGTGAACTTGATGATAGTCATTCACGCCGAGATAAATTAGCTGCTGCATTTGCTATGACTAAACAGCATGAAATGGCATTAAGTAAGCATTTCTTAACGCGTTTAGCTGATTACCCACGCATCAAGTTATTTGGTATTGATGATCTAGAGCGCGTAGCTTCACGCACACCGACTTTTGCTTTAACGGTTGAAGGCATCGAGCCACGCGTTGTGTCTGAATTTTTAGGTAAGCAGCATATTTGCGTGTGGGACGGTAACTTTTATGCACAAGGTCTATGTAAGCAGTTAGGTGTATTAGAAACCGGCGGTGTAGTACGCATTGGTTGTATGCATTACAACACTATTGATGAGCTTGATAAGGTTTTCGATTTATTTGATCAATTACTGGCAGATTAAAGCTGAGTTTTAATTAAGTTATAAGCAGCCCGAGTGGGCTGCTTATTACCGCTAGGATTGTGGTTGTCCATAAATTTGTTCTGCACGGTTGAATAAGACCCACGAGGTTAAAATATACTTGTCATTTGAAATAGGCTTATTACCACGGTGCGTGTGGGTAAAATAGCCCGGCGCTACGACCATAGTACCTTGTTTTGGCGATATTTTTCGTTGTTGATAGTAAAACTCTGTTTCACCACCTTCTTCTACATCATTTAAATAAAACATAAATAATAACACGCGATGAAGGGCCTCGTTATGGCCTGCTTGCGGGTATACCTCACTATGCCAATAAGGGTAACCACCTTTATTGATATCGTATTTTTGTGCTTGAATAGGGCCCATACGAAAAATCTGCTGCACGAGTAATGGCAATTGTGGTTTGCCGACTTCTTCAAAGTTATCTTGTGTTAGGTCAACAGGTTTGCCTGTTTGCGGATGGTAAACCTTTAAACCAAAGGCGCCAATCATCATAAAAATATGCTCTTCAAGGTATTTGAAGACGTAACCTGCGGTCGTTTGTTGAATATGCTTAAGTTGCTCAGCGTATTCAGAGTGATTATTAAGGTATAAATCGCGGCTGTCTTTTTTCGCTAAATCTACTCCGCCTGAGGTAGTGCCTTGTTTTAAATGCGGGCTTTGTTCAAATACCGTGATAAAGTTGTCGCAAAATTCTTTGCTGAGGGCGTTTTCGTATACGCGAATAAAGTCCGTCATGAGCTACCTTTAGTTTATATTTTTTATAGGGTTACTATGTTTACTGAAACTATCACACCACGCTTTAGCGAAACAGATGTGCTAGGGCACATCAACAATACCGTACTCCCTGTATGGTTTGAAGCCGCCCGAGCGCCTATTTTCAGGTTTTTTACGCCTGATTTAAACCCTTATGAGTGGAAACTGATCATTGCTAAGGTTGAAGTAAGCTTTGTGGGTGAGTTGTTTTATGGTCACGATGTCACAGTGAAAACCAGTGTTGAGCATGTCGGCTCAAGTTCATTCGTACTGCGCCAAGAGGCTTGGCAGCAGGATAACTGCTGTGCCGTTGGTAAAACCGTACTAGTACGTTACGACTTTGCAAATAAATGCTCGCAAAAACTTAATGAGCAAGAAAGGGCTGACCTCACAGCGCATCTAATCGCTGATGAATAAGCCATTTTTTGCCGACATTTATGTATGCTTGGGGTAAAATGCGCCTTCATTATTTTGACTGAGTAATTTTGGGTTACACGCAATGCTGTTAATGATCGACAATTATGATTCGTTTACATACAACCTAGTGCAATATTTTCAGCGCTTGGATCAAGATGTATTAGTTAAACGAAACGATGAGATCAGTATCGCTGAGATTAAACAACTTAACCCAGAGCACGTCGTACTTTCACCTGGGCCCTGTTCGCCAAACGAAGCGGGTATTTCTTTACAAGTGGTGGAACATCTAAAAGGGCAGTTGCCAATTCTCGGTATTTGCTTAGGGCACCAAACCATTGCTCAGGCTCTGGGTGCTGATGTTATTCGCGCTAAGCAAGTGATGCATGGCAAAACATCATTAGTTAAGCATAGCAACCAAGGTGTGTTTAATGGTTTAGCTAACCCGCTGACGGTGTGTCGTTATCACTCACTTGTGGTTGATAAACAAAGCTTACCTAGTGACTTCACTATTACTGCATGGACAGAACAAAATTCTGATTTTGATGAAATTATGGGGATCATGCATAATGATTTAGCACTTGAAGGCGTGCAATTTCACCCCGAAGCAATTTTGACCCAACAAGGGCTTGAATTACTTGCTAACTTTTTAACTCGCTTCTAATCTTAGGCTAGTGAATTAACAAATATGACCGACAATACGCCTGTGCAAATGACTGAAGAAACCCGACAACAAAGGACTGCGATGGTGCTTAATGAGCGCGCGCACGATCTTTTGCTTGGTCATAGTTTTGCGCAGCGCCAAATTGGCTTTATTCATACCTTAGAAATCGATTATGGCGAGTCAATGGAGCAACGTACTTTATTAGAAGTAGAAGTTGCTGCTGAAAAAAAACGTCAGAAGGTAAGTACGGCGCATCATAAATATCGTGCTCAAGCGAGTAAGCAGTTACATCAAGTTATTGAAACAGCGATGAATAAGCAGCTTGAGGATATTGATACTGTAATTCACGAAACGATTGGGATTCAAGACAGTGTACCTGCTATTTTAGATATTTTAGCTGTACGTTCAGCTTCAGTGGGTCGACTTGAGCCTTTGGTTAAAGATTTAAGCTGGCTGGGGCGCGAGCTAGTCGCGTTTGTGAACTTGCCTTTTTACCGTCAACAACGTAATAAGCATACTTCCGTTAAAGTTGATAACCCGCTTTTAGCACTTCGTTACATTGGTTTAGATAACTTGAAGTTTGTTGTGCCGACATTTGCTGTACGCCACTGGATGCCCCATAGTACTGAGCCATTCCCGCTTTTAAAGCGTCGACTAAGAGATAATTCAATGGCGTGTGCCATTGCAGCGCAAGAAATAGCAAAGCTAAATGGCGTAAATGAAGAACATGCATTTACGCTTGGAATGCTGCTTGATGTTGGGAAGATTGCCTTAGTACGTTTGTATTTACGCACTTTTGAGCGAGTTTGGCAGCGTAAAGTAACTATGGCGCGTGATGAACAAAAGAAAGACTTGCATACTGCATTATTAGAGCTCAAGCCTGATCCTTTGTTTTTAAGTAGTTTGCTTAGCAAGTTATCATTAAAAGTAACCGCAACAGTAATTGAACAAATGGCCTTTAGGTATTTACCATTTAATGCGGTGATGCAGCAGTTAACGACTCCATTAGCTAAAAACGATGAATATTTGCCGCTTACCAAGGTGATTTTAAAAGCACGTTGTTACGCTCAGTTTTTAAGTTTAAATGAGCATCAATTGGTCGAAAGTGACGAAACTGAGCGTTGGTTTGCACACTTCGATTTCACTAAGGAGGAGCTTGAACAGTTAGCTAAATGCAATTTTGAGCACTTTCATATCCAAATTAATTAAAAAAATTGTTAATTTTTTTGCGACTATTCATTCATTGTTTATCAATCCACAGCGACAAAGTTTTTGTCATTAGCCAGTGCTTGGCTCACTAGCCTTACGCCTTTTTGTAGTATTTCGAGCAAAAAAAGGCCTTCAAATAGTTATTCACTATCCATGAAAAAATATCTCAAGCCCTTTGTTTTCAAGGCCTGCATGAAAGTTTTCTAAGAGACATAACGAAAATTTTCTGAAATAATGGATGAATGAAAATTGAACCAAAGAGTAATTTTGGTGATTTTGCGCTAAGCTCAATCGGCTAAGTAAAATGGCTTAGTTTTGCTTTAAAGCGCCACCAAACTCTGTGTGTGCTTACAATTATGAGGATATAAAATGACAGTCAATCGCGAATTATTTGATCAAGTAATGGTTCCAAACTATGCACCATCAAGTGTTATTCCAGTTCGAGGCGAAGGTTCTCGCGTATGGGACCAAGAAGGTCGTGAATTTATCGATTTTGCGGGTGGTATTGCTGTTAACTGTCTTGGCCATTGTCACCCAGCTCTTGTAAGTGCATTAAAAGAGCAAGGCGAAAAGATTTGGCACTTATCAAATGTAATGACTAATGAGCCAGCGCTTCGCTTAGCTAAAAAGCTAACTGATGCAACGTTCGCTGAAAAAGTATATTTTGCTAATTCAGGTGCAGAGGCAAATGAAGCGGCACTTAAACTTGCACGCCGTTTTGCACTTGATAACTTTGGTGAGCAAAAGTCACAAATTATCTCATTCAACAAAGGTTTCCACGGCCGTACTTTCTTCACTGTAACAGTAGGCGGTCAAGCTGCATACTCTGATGGTTTTGGTCCAAAACCTGGTGATATCGTTCACTGTGACTACAACGATTTAGCGGCATTTGAAGCGCTTATCTCAGACAATACTTGTGCGGTAATGATGGAACCTCTACAAGGTGAAGGTGGCATTATTTCGCCAACTGCTGAGTTTGTTGAGGGTGTTCGTGAACTGTGTACTAAACACAATGCACTACTAATCTTTGATGAAGTACAAACCGGTGTTGGCCGTACGGGTGAGCTTTATGCTTATCAAGGTCTAAATGTAACTCCAGATATCTTAACGACTGCAAAAGCATTAGGTGGTGGTTTCCCTATCGGTGCGATGATCACCACAACTGATATTGCTAAGCACTTAAAAGTGGGTACTCATGGTTCTACTTACGGTGGTAACCCACTTGCGTGTGCAGTAGCTGAAGCTGCATTCGACACAGTAAATACACCAGAAGTACTTAACGGCGTTAAAGAAAAGTCAGCGTTATTCCGTGAGTTACTAACTGCGATTAACGAAAAGTACAATGTATTCACTGAAATCCGTGGCGAAGGTCTATTAATTGGTGCTGTAGTAACAGAGCAATTCAAAGGTCGTGCAAAAGAGTTTTTAGTGGCTGGTACTGCAGAAGGCGTTATGTCTTTAGTAGCTGGCGCTGATGTTGTTCGTTTCACTCCGTCACTTGTAATTCCAGAAGCTGATATCCGCGAAGGTATGGCTCGTTTCGAAAAAGCAGTTGCAAAAGTCGTTAACGGCTAAACGAAACTGTCATTTCAGGGCAAGTTAAGCTTGCCCACATTTCTTAATTTACCGTTATTTATAAGGGAGCAAGCGGACTTATGATGATCCTTCGCCCAATCCAGCAAAGCGATTACCAAGCGTTAGTAAAGATTGCTGATGAGTCAGGCCATGGCTTTACGTCTTTGCCTAATAATGAAGAGTTATTACAAAAGAAAATTGATCATTCTGTCAGCTCATTTGCAAAAGCTGCGCAACAGCCAGGTGATGAAGGTTACTTGTTTGTTCTTGAAGATAGCGAAACGGGTGAAGTTGTAGGGACTTCGGGGATTGAAGCTGCAGTTGGTTTAGATGATGCTTTTTATCATTATCATCTAAGCAAAGTGATTCATTCTTCTCGTACGCTAGACGTGTATAAAGCCGTTGATATATTAACCCTGTGTAACGATTACACCGGCGCAACTGAGCTGTGCACATTATTCTTAAAAGATGGCTACCGTAAAAATAATAACGGTAAATTGCTTTCAAAAGCGCGTTTTATGTTTATTAATCAACATAAAGAGCGTTTTGCTGACACCGTAATTGCTGAGATGCGTGGTGTTTCTGATGACAATGGCGAAAGCCCATTCTGGCAATGGCTAGAAGAGCACTTTTTCTCGATGGACTTTCCAACGGCAGATTACTTAACGGGTATTGGCCAAAAAGTATTTATTGCCGAGTTAATGCCGAAATATCCTATTTACGTCAACTTACTGAGCAAAGATGCGCAAGCTGTGATTGGTCAAGTGCATGATAATACACGCCCTGCGATTGAACTTTTAAAGAGCGAAGGTTTTACCTTCAATGGTTATGTAGACATTTTTGATGCAGGCCCAACTGTTGAAGCAAAAGTTGATAACATTGCTACAGTGAGAAATGCCCAAACGGTTAAAGTAGAAATAGGTGAAAGCCAAGGCGACACTACGGTCTTGTTAGCAAATGATAAAATTGCTGATTTTAGAGCAACCGTGACTCAAGTTAGCCTATCATGTGATGCCGATAGCATTACAATCTCAAGTGAATTAGCAAAAGCACTTCACTTAGAAGCGGGTGATTCAGTATCACTTGCAAAACTATAGAATTCAGGAGACATATTAATGACTCATGCAGCGCAATTTATTAATGGTCAATGGCAAGCAGGCCTTGGTCATACTTTTCAATCTGTAAACCCAGCAAATAATGATGTAATTTGGCAAGCAAACACTGCCACTGCTGAACAAGTAGACGGCGCAGTCGCTGCTGCACGTGAAGCATTTTACAGCTGGGCTGATAAAACATTTGCAGAGCGTTTAGCGATTGTAAAAACATTCGCAGAAACGCTTAAAGAGCACAGCGAAGAATTAGCGATTGCTATCGCACAAGAAACAGGTAAACCACTTTGGGAAACACGCACTGAAGCAGGTGCGATGGTGGGTAAAATTGCTATCTCTGAAAAAGCATTTTTAGAGCGCACAGGTGATGTTGAAAACCCAATGCCACAAGGTCGTGCGATGATCCGCCACAAGCCTCATGGTGTAGTAGCTGTGTTTGGTCCTTATAACTTCCCTGGTCACTTACCAAATGGTCACATTGTGCCTGCACTTTTAGCTGGTAATACCGTGGTATTTAAGCCGTCTGAGCTAACGCCAGCAGTTGCTGAGTTAACGTTAAAGTTATGGCAAAAGGCAGGCCTGCCTGCAGGTGTTATCAACCTTGTGCAAGGTGAAGTAGAAACGGGTAAAGCGCTGGCATCTCATAAAGGGATTGACGGTTTATTCTTTACGGGCTCTTCGCGCACTGGTCATATTTTACATGAACAGTTTGCTGGTCAACCGGGTAAAATCTTAGCCTTAGAAATGGGTGGTAATAACCCGCTTATCGTTACTGATGTTGCTGATACTAAAGCGGCTATCCACGATATTATTCAATCTGCGTTTATCTCTACAGGTCAGCGTTGTACATGTGCGCGTAAGTTATTCTTACCAGCAGGCGAGCAGGGTGACGCCATCCTAGCGGGTCTTATTAAAGCAACGAAAGCAATTAAAGTCGGTGACTACGACGCAGAAGATCAACCTTTCATCGGGTCAATGATTTCTTCAGCGGCAGCAGCTGGTATGGTCAAAGCGCAACAGCAGCTTGTTGAGCTTGGCGCAGAAGTGCTTGTTGAGCTTACACATAAAGAAAATACCGGTTTTGTAACTCCGGGTATTTTAGAGTGTACAAATGTAGCTAACTTCCCAGACGAAGAGCACTTTGGACCACTGCTTAAAGTATTCCGTTTCACTGATTTTGATGCTGCTATTGATAAAGCGAATGACACAAGCTTTGGTTTATCAGCTGGCTTATTAAGCGACAGTGCAGCAGATTACGACCATTTCCTACGTCGTATTCGTGCGGGTATCGTAAACTGGAACCGTCCTATCACGGGTGCATCAAGTGCTGCACCATTTGGTGGTATTGGTGCATCAGGTAACCACAGAGCAAGCGCATATTATGCTGCTGACTATTGTGCATATCCGGTTGCTTCGGTAGAACTTGAAAAAGTAGCAATGCCAGCGACATTAAGCCCAGGCTTAAAAATTGATTAATAATCGTAAATCATTACAAAAAACAGCTTCGGCTGCTTTTTTTGTATGAGATGCTTGGCAAAGGTAGCAATTAAAAGCGCTTTCTGCTTAAATCTAAAGAGATAGTTTTTTATTAGGTGTGTAGTCGTATGGTTTTAGATAGGCAAGGGTACGATGATCTTGTCATGTATCTCACTCAAAATTTAGCGCTTTTTGAGAAGCCGGGTCAAATTAAACCAGGAGCTCCAACAGTGTTAGAGCTGATTGAAGATGTGATAGCTGAAAATGTCATGTTACTTTGCGAGCAACACACTGAGCTTAGTACTGAACAACGCAGCCAAATTGTTCGCGAAGTCGACGGTATCGTATATGACTTACAAGAAGTGCTAAGCAGCGTCACCAATCATACAGTAACCGTTGAACAGCACGCGTTTATAGATGAGTTTGCTGGATTAGTGAAAAACTTATTTGATAGTGCTGTTGTAGAAAGTGCTTAATGTATAAAGCACAACACAATTTCTAGTCTTTAAGCGAGCAGCTCAACGTTAGGCAACTCGCTTTCCTTTAAAGCTCACCTCTTATCCCTTGCATCTGTGTGTGACTTGCTTACAATCAAGCAAAATAACTTTAAGAGATAAAGCACATGCAAGCGAATGTAAAATGGGTAGAAGGCGATACGTTTATTGGCCTTTCAAATTCAGGTCATAATGTAGTTTTTGATGCAGGTAGCGATAGTGCTGCGCCAAGCCCAATGGAAATGGTTTTAATGTCAGCAGGTTGTTGTTCATCTGTTGATGTTGTTAGTATTTTAAAAAAAGCCAAGCAGTCATTTTCTGATGTGCAAGTTAAGCTAACAGCTGAGCGTGCTGAATCAGCGCCTCGCGTGTTTACTAAGATTAACCTACACTTTGTGGTTGCCGGTGATAATGTCTCTGAAAAGCACCTTGCAAGAGCGGTACAATTATCTGCTGAAAAGTATTGTTCTGTAGCCTTAATGCTTGATAAAACAGTAGAAATTACGCATAGTCATGAAGTTGTGCAAGAACAGGTAAAATAACGCTTTTTCCGAGCAGAAAATTCGTATAAAATCCGCGAACTTTTATTTCTGCTGGTGCAGGTTTCACTCGTTTTAAGGTTGGTTTAGCATGAATAAACCCTTCGATAAAATTAAGCTTCATGGCTTTAATAACTTAACTAAGAGCTTAAGCTTTAGTATTTACGATATTTGTTACGCAAAGACGGAACAACAGCGTAAAGAATATATTGAATATATCGACGAACAGTACAGTGCTGATCGCCTTACCGATATTTTAGGTGAAGTTGTGGATATTATTGGCGCAAACATTCTAAATGTTTCTCGCCAAGATTATGATCCGCAAGGTGCCAGCGTGACAATCTTGATCTCTGAAGAGCCAATTGAGCAACAAACAACGTATGACGTTGATGAGGCGCCGGGCCCTCTTCCTGAAACAGTAGTAGCGCACTTAGACAAGAGCCACATCTGTGTTCACACATACCCAGAAGCACACCCTGATGATGGTATTTGTACGTTCCGTGCTGATATCGAAGTATCAACGTGTGGCATTATTTCGCCATTAAAAGCGTTAAACTTCTTAATTCACAGCCTTGAGTCTGATGTTGTAACAATTGACTACCGCGTACGTGGTTTTACTCGTGACGTAGATGGTGTTAAACACTATATCGATCACGCAATTAACTCAATTCAGAACTACATGACTGAAGATACCAAAGAAGCGTACCAAATGATGGACGTGAACGTGTACCAAGAGAACTTGTTCCACACGAAGATGATGTTAAAAGAAACTGACTTGAATACTTACCTATTCGGTGTTTCTACAGCAGATCTTTCTGAAGAAGAAGAAGAAGTTATCTACTCTAAGCTGACCCGCGAGATGCAAGAAATCTTCTACGGTCGCAACTTACCAGACACTGAGTAAGTCACTAAAGCTTTAAAGAAACGGCGCGTAATGTAAGTTACGCGCCGTTTTTTTATGCCTCATTGACTGCACTTATCTGTGCTTATATGCTGATTAAAAGACCAATTTAAGGATAGATATGTCAGTTGTTCTCTCGCAGTCAGTATTTTTAGCAGAGCAAGTGCGTGACCATGAAGGACCCGCAGCTAAGCGTTCTGGTATCACCTTGTATGAGCTTATGGAGCGAGCAGGGCTGGCGACTTATCAGCAAGCTATCAGCTATTTTCCTAAAACAAGTACACTCGTTGTGTTAGCGGGCGTTGGTAATAATGCCGGTGACGGTTATGTTGTTGCTCGTTTAGCTAAACAAGCGGGCAAACAGGTTACGGTTATTGCAGCAATACCTGATAAACCGCTCAAAGGTGATGCGCTCAGTGCTCAGCAAGCTTGGCTCGACGCAGGAGGGGAAATAACCGCTGATGCCAGTGCTATTGAGCGTGCAGATATCATTATTGATGGCCTGCTTGGCACGGGAATTCAAAGCGCGGTGCGCGAGCCTTTTTCACAGCTGATTAAAGCTGCCAACGAAAGCCAAGTGCCGATAGTTGCTATTGATCTACCGTCAGGCATTCATGCCGACACAGGTGTCGTACAAGGAGTGGCAATAAAAGCCGCGCTCACTGTGACTTTTGTGGGGATTAAACAAGGTTTAGTGACAGGGCAAGGTAGAGCGCATGCAGGGACATTAGAGTTTAATGGTTTAGGTATTGAAGATGCCTTTTTAAAACTGACATCACCCACGGCAGAGCTTATCAATTATCAGACACAGCCGAGGCTTTCTGATCGCGATAACAACAGCCATAAAACCAGCCATGGTAAATTGCTGTGTATTGGTGGTAATTCAGGCACTGCAGGCGCTATTCGTTTAACTGCAGAGGCAGCGCTTCGCACCGGTGCGGGTATGGTCAAAGTGTATACCCATAGTAGCTCTATTCTACCAGTGAGTATTGGCCGGCCAGAACTAATGGTGACAGATACAAACCTGATTAGCGCCCTAGAGTGGGCAACCTGTGTGGCTATTGGCCCAGGACTTGGTCAAGACACTTGGTCGGAAACAACCTTTGAAGCAGTAATGCAGTATTGCTTTACTAATAACAAGCCTCTGGTTATTGATGCAGATGCACTTAATTTAATGGCTCAGCATGCTTCGTTATTTCCATTGGCTAATACCGTTATTACACCACACCCCGGTGAGGCTGCAAGGTTACTTAATTGTCGCGCTAGTGATATTGAAGAAAATCGCTTTCATGCGGTAAAGCAGCTCGCACGTAGCTATACCACTACTTGTGTACTCAAAGGTGCTGGCAGTTTAATTGCTGATAATAACCAAACATGGGTGTGTACCGACGGTAACCCTGCACTTGCGGTTGGTGGCAGTGGCGATGTATTAACAGGTATCATAGCGGCACTAATCGCACAGGGGCTTACTCCTCAGCAAGCAGCGTGTTTAGGTGTAACCTTACATGCAAAAGCCGGTGATATTGCCGCAGAACGTGAAGGCGAAAGAGGCATGTTACCGAGTGACTTGTTTGCGATAGTGAGGGAGTTGGTTAACTGAGCCGTCAGCCGTCAGCCGTCAGCCGTCAGCCGTCAGTTTCTGTGATAGCTGACAGCTTAAAACTGATAGCTAAAAGAAAACCCAGCCGAAGCTGGGTTTTTTAAGCGAGGTGCTTGGGGATGATTACATCATGCCGCCCATACCACCCATGCCGCCCATGCCGCCCATATCTGGAGCAGCTGGCTCATCTTTCGGGATTTCAGCAACCATTGCTTCAGTTGTGATCATAAGACCCGCGATTGAAGCTGCGTACTGTAGTGCAGAACGCGTTACTTTAGTTGGGTCTAAGATACCCATTTCGATCATGTCGTTGTACTCGCCTGATGCTGCGTTGTAACCGTAGTTACCTTCACCGCCTTTTACTGAGTTAACAACAACAGATGCTTCGTCACCTGCGTTAGTTACGATTTGACGAAGTGGTGCTTCCATCGCACGTAGTGCAACTTTGATACCGTGGCTTTGGTCTTCGTTGTCGCCAGCAAGTTCAACAAGTTTGCTTGCTACGCGAACTAGTGCAACACCACCACCTGGTACAACACCTTCTTCAACCGCTGCGCGAGTTGCGTGTAGAGCATCTTCAACGCGGTCTTTTTTCTCTTTCATTTCGATTTCAGTTGCTGCGCCAACTTTGATTACTGCAACACCGCCAGCTAGTTTAGCCATACGCTCTTGTAGTTTCTCTTTATCGTAGTCAGACGTCGCTTCTTCGATTTGTGCTTTGATTTGTGCAACACGACCATTGATGCCGTCTTCTTCGCCTGCACCGTCGATGATTGTTGTATCATCTTTAGTGATCACAACGCGCTTCGCTGTACCTAGGTCTTCGATTGTCGCTTTCTCTAGCTCTAAACCGATTTCTTCAGAAATAACAGTACCACCTGTTAATACTGCGATGTCTTGTAGCATTGCTTTACGACGGTCGCCAAAACCAGGTGCTTTAACCGCAGATACTTTAACGATACCGCGCATGTTGTTTACAACAAGTGTTGCAAGTGCTTCACCTTCAAGGTCTTCAGCAATGATAAGTAGTGGCTTGCTAGCTTTAGCAACAGCTTCTAATGTAGGTAGTAGCTCACGGATGTTAGATACTTTTTTGTCTACAAGTAGAATGAATGGGTTGTCTAGCTCTACAGCGCCTTTTTCAGCGTTGTTGATGAAATATGGAGAAAGGTAACCGCGGTCAAACTGCATACCTTCAACTACGTCTAGTTCGTTTTCTAACGACTGACCTTCTTCAACAGTGATAACGCCTGAATCACGGCCTACTTTTTCCATTGCTTCTGCAATAATGTCACCGATTTCTTTATCAGAGTTAGCAGAAATAGTACCTACTTGTGCAATTGCTTTAGTGTCTGCACATGGAACAGACAGTGCTTTAAGCTCTTCAACTGCTGCAGTAACTGCTTTGTCGATACCACGCTTAAGGTCCATTGGGTTCATACCCGCTGCAACTGCTTTTAAGCCTTCGTTTACGATAGCTTGCGCTAATACTGTTGCAGTTGTTGTACCGTCACCTGCAGCGTCATTCGCTTTAGACGCTACTTCTTTAACCATTTGAGCGCCCATGTTTTCGAACTTGTCTTCAAGCTCGATTTCTTTTGCAACAGATACACCATCTTTAGTGATCACTGGAGCGCCGAATGATTTGTCTAATACAACGTTACGGCCTTTAGGACCTAAAGTTACTTTTACTGCGTTTGCTAAAATGTTTACGCCAGTTAGCATTTTGCCACGTGCGTCACCTGCAAAAAGTACTTCTTTTGCTGCCATGATTAAATTCCTCTTAAATTCTGTAAACGGGTTGCTAAACGAAAAGTAGGATTAGCCTACAATGCCTAGAATGTTATCTTCACGCATGATCAGGTACTCTTGACCTTCGATCTTTTCAGCTTTTTCAACATAAGAGCCGAACAGCACAGTGTCACCGGCTTTAACTTCTAATGCTCTTACTTCACCGTTGTCTAAAACACGGCCATTACCAACAGCGATAACTTCTCCGCGAGTTGATTTTTCAGCTGCAGAGCCAGTTAATACAATACCGCCAGCAGACTTAGTTTCTTCTTCTAGACGCTTAACGATGACGCGATCATGTAAAGGACGAATGTTCATTTATTTAGTTCTCCTAACAGTTTCTGAACAGTACAGAAAAAATCTTGTGTTATTGCAGGGGAGTGCTAAGCCACCCGTTGCGTTTCATTGCATTCATTAATGGGGGTGGCTTAAAAAAATCCAAGTAAAAAAATTAAAAAATTTTAATCTTTTCGCTCAAATTCACCATCAATAGTTGTAGGTTGATGGTTTGGTTCTTCGTGTTGGGGGGCTTTACTGTGGTATTGGAAGTGTGCAGAGCCTTGATTTGCCTGCGAACTCATGCGCACAGTCGCTTGACTAGCAAGGCCTGCAGCCAGTTTGTTGCGGATTGCTGGCGTAAGTAGTAAAAAGCCAAAAAAGTCAGTCATGATGCCTGGTGTCATTAATAAAACACCGGCGATAATCACACATAATCCAGTAAATAATTCTTTTGCAGGCATTTGCCCTTGTGCCATTTGTAATTGCACGTTTTGAATCGCGCCCATACCTTGCTGCTTCACTAATTTCGCACCGACAATCGCGGTCACAATTACAAGCGCTATGGTGGCAAAGCCGCCGATCACTTCACTCACTTGGATGAGTAACGCGATCTCCACAATCGGCACTAAAATAAATAACAAAAACAAAAATCTAAACATAACGCTCTCTAAAAAATGTCATTCTCTTTCGAGTCAGTGAAATATAAATTGGGGTGAGCAGGTCATTTTTCAAGACGGAACCTAGGATCACCTTGCTCGCTACACATTATAGTTACTATCGGCTACTATGGTGCGACTCACGTAATCAAATAAAGGTTCCTTATGACTACGCATTTTCGACTTATTTTTACGACTTGTGCAAATGAGGCTGAAGCCCGTCAGTTGGCACAACATCTAGTTAAAGAAAAGCTAGCTGCTTGTGTGAACATTTTGCCTACTATTGAATCTATTTACATGTGGGAAGGCGAGGTAACTCAAGCTATTGAGAGTAAGTTACTGATCAAAACTAAGTCAGAAAAAATGAATGAGGTGATCCAAACTATCAAGAAATTGCATAGTTATGAGGTGCCTGAAATTCAGGTCGTTGATGTGGCTACGGGCAATTTAGCCTATTTTAATTGGATGGATGAGGTACTTAATTAATGCGATCGTTCCTTTTATTACTTTGTGCATTGTGGCTTATGCCAGCAAGTGCAAGTAATAACAATTTACTTGGAAATCTACTACAACCTGCGGAGCAAACATTTCTCCCGGTTGATCAGGCGTTTGTTTTCGATTTTGACCAGCAAGGCAAAACCTTATTTATTGGCTGGGATATTGCGCCTGATTATTACCTTTACAAAAAGAAAGTCGAAATTATTGCCAAAGGCGCTGATATTGAAGTTCCTGATCTTGGCAAGGGCGTGATTATTGAAGATGAATTTTTTGGTAAGACTGAGGTATTCTTTGATTCGTTAAGTGTGGTTTCTAAGCTCAGCAACGTCACAGAAGGTGCAGTTGTTAAAGTGCGTTTTCAAGGCTGCGCCGAAGCAGGGTTATGTTATCCGCCAGAAGTTAGAACCATTCCTTTATCTGTGATTGCAGGTGAGCAAGTATCACAGACTGCAGATGCGGGGAACGCATTAGCGGCATTAACACAAGCAGCTGATACAAATGAAGCATCATCAGCGCCCTCTCAAGAAGCATCAAAACCAGCAGGTGAGCAGTCATATACCGATAAGCTGGCATCGCAAGGTTTACTAACTAACCTAGTAATCTTCTTTTTAGTGGGTATTGGTCTGGCTTTTACGCCTTGCGTATTTCCAATGTTTCCGATTTTGTCGAGCCTTATTGCGGGTCAGCAGAATTTGTCGACTAAAAAAGCGTTCTCGCTGTCGTTTGTATATGTACAAGGTATGGCCGTTACTTACGCAGCGCTGGGCTTAGTGGTTGCATCATTAGGTGGGCAAGTACAAGGGTATTTACAGCATCCTACTGTACTAATTAGCTTTAGTATCTTATTTGTATTATTGGCAATGTCGATGTTTGGCTGGTACGAAATCAAATTACCTAGCGGCATGATGAATAAGCTCACTCAGGTTAGTAACCAGCAAAAAGGCGGCAACTATGTTGGCGTATTTATGATGGGTGTATTGTCTGGCTTGATTGCTTCACCGTGTACAACAGCGCCATTGTCTGCTGCTTTACTTTATGTGGCGCAAAGTGGTGACTACCTCGTCGGTGGTTTAACACTTTATGTGCTCAGTTTAGGCATGGGCTTACCATTATTATTACTGGGGACTTCTGGTGGTAAATTACTACCAAAAGCCGGTGGTTGGATGGAGCAAGTGAAAACCCTATTTGGTTTCATTATGCTAGTTGTACCACTCATTCTGCTTGAGCGTATTGTTGATATTGAAATCATTTGGTTAATGGCGGGTTTATTAGCACTTGCTACAGCGCTTTATTTACACCATTGGCAAAGTGGCCAATCACAAGGCAAGCTAAAAACAGCATTGTGGTTTGCAGCAACCTTATTGGTTGTAACTGGGGCAAGTTTAACGAAAAATTATTTTTGGCCTAGTAAAGCGGTAGTTGCTGAAGCTGCTGTACAAACACATGGTTTTAGACAAGTTGCTAATCTAAGTGAATTAAAAGAAGAGATTGCACAGGCAAGTAGCGAGGGGCGCTTAGTAATGGTCGACTTATATGCCGACTGGTGCGTTGCCTGTAAAGAGTTTGAGCACTACACGTTTCCTGACGCTAAAGTGCAAGAGCAATTTGCTCACTTTGAATTAATTCAAATCGATTTAACCGAAAGCGATGCAAAGACCATAGAGCTAATGGAGGAATACACGGTGTTCGGTTTACCGAGCATTTTGTTCTTTGATAGCCAAGGTAATGAGCTTTTAGAGCAACGTGTAACAGGCTTTTTAAATGCCAAAGACTTTGCAGAACATTTAGCAAAAGTTCGAAATACCGCTAAATAAACGCAAACGTGCAAGAAAATAGCAAAACGCCACTCATCTGAGTGGCGTTTTTGTATCTGCATCGTAAAAAATACTTATTTTAAGTGAAAAATAGCAAATTCACTGATTGAAGCTTAATTTATCAACAGGAAAACAGCTGGAATGACCCTGTTGTGTGCCTTGCTATGCTTGACTTTACCACGAATGGGGAGTGATTAGACCAGTATTTTGCTGCTATTTACGTCGAAATATCTATAATAGGTGGTTAACGTGAGAAATAGTTGCTATTTTACATCAGCACGCTTAGGTTAAGCGTGGGTTTATGATGAATATGGTTAAACTGCTTACTTATAGGATATATCGCGTATTATGGCTGCAAAATTCAAACTTTTAGTTCTAAATGGGCCAAATTTAAACATGCTTGGCAAGCGTGAACCAGAAAAGTACGGTACTCAATCTCTTGATGAGATTATAGCTGAACTTAGCTTGGTTGCTGCCGGTCTCAATGTTGATTTAACGCATTTCCAAAGTAACAGTGAAGCTGCATTAATAGAACGCATTCACGATGCATGGCAAATGGTTGATGCAATAATTATCAATCCTGCTGCATTTACGCATACAAGCGTAGCCTTACGGGATGCATTACTCAGTGTAAACATTCCCTTTTACGAGGTGCATTTAAGTAATGTGCATGCTCGAGAAGCATTCCGTCATCATTCGTATTTTTCGGATGTGGCACAAGGCGTCATTATTGGATTAGGAGCAATGGGTTATAAGGTGGCACTTGAAGCTGCTGTTAGCCGGTTGCAAAACACACATTAATTTTTTAAATAACTAACAGGCGGGTCGTTCAATGGATATTCGCAAGATCAAAAAACTTATCGAACTAGTAGAAGAATCTGGTATTGCTGAATTAGAAATCACTGAAGGTGAAGAGTCAGTACGCATCAATCGTAACAACATGTCTGCAGCACCTGCAATGCAGTATGCACCACAACAGTTTGCAGCACCTGCACCAGCAGCGGCTCAAGCTCCAGCTCCAGTAGCAGAGGCTCCAGTAGCAGAAGCGGCTGCTCCAGCTGCACCGACTGGCCATCAAGTTAAATCTCCTATGGTTGGTTCATTCTACTCAGCGGCTTCTCCAGAAGCAGCACCATACGTAGAAGTAGGTTCTAAAGTAAATGTTGGCGATACGTTGTGTATCGTTGAAGCAATGAAGATGATGAACCAAATCGAATCTGATAAAGCAGGCACAGTAAAAGCTATCTTAGTTGAAAATGGCGAGCCAGTAGAATTCGATCAACCTTTATTCATCATTGAATAATAGCGCAACAAAAGGCCAACTCTATGTTAGATAAAGTAGTCATTGCAAACCGAGGTGAAATTGCACTTCGCGTACTGCGCGCCTGCAAAGAGCTTGGGATCAAAACTGTTGCTGTGCATTCAACGGCAGACCGTGATCTTAAGCACGTGTTACTGGCAGACGAAACAATTTGTATTGGTAAACCAGCAGCCACTGAAAGTTACTTAGATATTCCGCGCATTATTGCAGCGGCAGAAGTAACAGACGCAGTTGCTATCCACCCAGGTTATGGTTTCCTTTCTGAAAATGCAGACTTTGCTGATCAAGTTGAGCAAAGCGGCTTTGTATTTATCGGTCCAAAAGGCGACACAATTCGTTTAATGGGTGACAAAGTTTCTGCAATCGAAGCGATGCGTAAAGCCGGTGTACCTTGTGTACCAGGTTCTGATGGCCCATTAACGGCAGACAGTGAGCGCAACATTCAAATCGCTAAGCGCATTGGTTACCCTGTAATCATTAAAGCAGCAGGCGGCGGCGGTGGTCGTGGTATGCGTGTTGTTCGCAGCGAAAAAGAACTGATTGATTCAATCGCTCTTACTCAGCAAGAAGCTAAGCAGTTCTTCGGTAATGGCATGGTTTACATGGAAAAATTCCTTGAAAACCCACGTCACATCGAAGTTCAAGTACTGGCAGACGGTCAAGGCAATGCCGTTCACTTAGGTGAGCGTGATTGTTCAATGCAACGTCGTCACCAAAAAGTTGTTGAAGAAGCGCCAGCGCCAGGTATCACAGCTGAAATGCGTAAGTTTATCGGTGACCGTTGTACTCGTGCATGTATCGAAATCGGTTATCGCGGTGCAGGTACGTTCGAATTCTTATACGAGAACGGCGAGTTCTATTTCATCGAAATGAATACCCGTATTCAGGTTGAGCACCCAGTAACAGAAATGGTCACTGGCGTTGACTTAATCAAAGAGCAGCTAAAAATTGCAGCTGGTCAGCCACTATCATTCACACAAGAAGATGTGGTTATTCGTGGTCATGCAATTGAGTGCCGTATTAATGCGGAAGACCCAGACACTTTTATTCCATCACCAGGTAAAATCACGCGATTCCACCCTGCAGGCGGATTAGGTATTCGTTGGGACAGCCACATCTACGCGGATTACACAGTACCACCTCATTACGATTCAATGATTGGTAAGCTGATCTGTTACGGTGAAAACCGTGATGTAGCTATTGCTCGTTCACGCAATGCGTTAAACGAATTAGTGATTGATGGCATCAAGACCAACACACCACTGCACAAGAAAATCTTGGCAGATGAGAACTTCCAAAACGGTGGTACAAACATCCACTACCTTGAGAAGAAACTAGGTCTGTAAACAAAATTCTGTTTAAGCTAAAAAGCCGGCAACTTTGCCGGCTTTTTTTTGTCAAATTAGTCATAAGAGTGATTCTCGCCTTACAAAATTATTCTGGTATGATTAACAAAGTAATGTGTTTTTAGTTTTTCATGAGGTAATAATGACCGACAGTGTTGGTTTTCCACTCGCTGATGAAGCAGCAACGGTTAATATGGGTAAGCAACTTGCAACCTTAATGGAGCAAGGAGCAGTCATCTACTTACATGGTGATTTAGGTGCCGGTAAAACGACATTAACCCGTGGTATCGTGCAAGGTTTCGGTCATCAAGGTAAGGTTAAGAGTCCAACTTATACACTGGTTGAGCCTTACCAATTAGCCAAAGCTGATGTCTATCACTTTGATTTATATCGCTTAGGTGATCCTGAAGAACTTGAATATATGGGAATTCGTGACTATTTTTCACCACAGGCCATTTGTGTTGTGGAATGGCCTGAAAAAGGCGGCGAATTTATTCCAACACCAGATCTTGATATCACCCTACGCTATGAAGGCGAGGCGCGTGCTATTACAATTAATAGCTTAACCGAGCGTGGTAAGGCTATTGTTCAGCAACTTACGAGCGCGCAAGAATAAACATATAAAAATAAAGGTGTATTAGTAAAAATGGGTCGTTGTACGTTTAAACTATTAACTACTTTGATGTTATTGGTTGTTAGCCAGATTGCGCTTGCACAAAATACCATTAATAGCGTACGAGTGTGGCCCTCACCTGACAGCACTCGTGTGGTCTTTGATTTAAACGATAAACCTGATTTCAGCTATTTCATGCTGAAAAATCCAGCTCGTTTAGTGATTGACTTAAAAAATACCGACAAACTAGATAGCTTGCCTGCTATTCCTCAAAAGCATCAGATTGTTTCCAAACTGCGTTACTCAAAACCAAAAGACAGCAAAAGTGTACGTTTTGTCTTTGAGCTAGCCCGTGCCAGTAAACCTGTTGTATTTGCTTTACTACCAACCGATCCCTACAAGCATCGTTTAGTGGTTGACCTTGTTGATAAAACACCGAAGGCTGAGCCCGTTGTTTCGACCAATACCAGTGTGAAAAAACGCGAACTTAATCAAGAACGCGATATTGTTATTGCCATTGACGCAGGTCATGGTGGTGAAGACCCCGGTTCAATTGGTCCATCAGGCACTTATGAAAAAGATATTACGCTACAAATAGCGAAGCGCTTAGAGCGAATGATAGATGCTGAAAAAGGCATGATTTCGCGTATGGTGCGCCGCAGTGATTACTTTGTAAATCTAAACACCCGTACCAGCATAGCTCGTAAGAAAAAAGCTGATTTCTTTGTGTCGATTCATGCGGATGCCTTTACTAGTCCACAACCAAACGGTGCCTCAGTGTGGGTGCTATCACTACGCCGCGCTAATTCAGAAATTGGTAAATGGATTGAGGATAAAGAAAAGCACTCAGAGCTTTTAGGTGGTGCAGCTGGGGTATTAAAAGATACTGCAAGCGAAAAATATTTAGCACAAGCACTGCTAGATATGTCGATGGATCACTCGATGAAAACAGGTTTTAGTGTCGCAGAAGAAGTGGTTAGCGAATTACGAAAAGTGGCTAAAATGCATAAAAAACGCCCGCAAGCGGCGAGCCTTGCGGTATTGAAATCACCCGATATTCCGTCTATTTTGGTCGAAACAGGGTTTATTTCGAATCCGCGTGAAGAGCGGATGCTAAAAACGGCGCAGCATCAGGAGCGCTTAGCTAAAGCAATTTTCACCTCGATTAAAAATTACTACATGAAGAATCCACCAGATGATTCACTATTTGCTAAGTTAAAGTCGCAGTTTCCGACTAAACACAAAGTTCGCCCTGGTGAATCGTTAAGTATTTTAGCAAGCAGATACAACACCTCTGTGAGTAAGCTAAAAACGGCCAACAACTTAAAATCGAATACCTTATTTATTGGTCAAGAGCTTGATATTCCTCAAAGCTAGTCAATTTTCGTGTTAGGAACACTATGAGTATAGAAATACTACCCGCGCGATTGGCTAACCAAATTGCTGCGGGTGAAGTGGTTGAACGCCCAGCATCCGTTGTTAAAGAGTTGGTAGAAAACAGTTTAGATGCTGGCGCAACGCGCATTCAAATAGATATTGAGCGTGGTGGTCATAAGCTTATTCGCATTCGCGATAATGGCTCTGGCATTAATAAAGATGAGCTAACATTAGCCTTGTCGCGCCATGCTACGAGTAAGCTTAAGTCACTCGATGATCTTGAGAACATTTGCTCACTGGGTTTTCGTGGTGAAGCGTTAGCATCAATTAGTTCTGTTTCTCGCTTAACCTTAAGCTCAAAGCCAAAGCAGCAAGAGGCTGCATGGCAAGCGTTTGCTGAAGGTCGCGATATGGCGGTGCAGATTAAGCCAACCGCACACCCTGATGGTACCACCATTGAGGTGAAAGACTTATTCTTTAATACCCCTGCGCGCCGTAAATTTCTTCGCACCGAGAAAACCGAGTTTTCACATATTGATGAGCTCATAAAGCGTATTGCGCTGAGTCGTTTTGATGTCTCTATCACCCTGACTCATAATGGCAAGGTCGTGCGTCAATACCGTGCTAAACCAAACCCTGAGCAAGCGATAAGCCGTGTTGCACAAGTGGCGGGTAAGGCATTTAGTGAACAGGGGCTGCATATTCAGTCAGGTGAAGCAGGTTTGATGTTACGAGGTTGGGTATTGCCCGTGGGCTCAACGAATAGCACGCAATATACCTATGTGAATAATCGCATGATGCGCGATAAACTCATTTTGCATGCAATCCGCCAAGCCTTTGAAGAAGTCGCAGGCTCTGAAGAGCTGCCAGGTTTTGTCATTTATATTGATATTGACCCACGTCAGGTCGATGTAAATGTGCACCCAGCTAAACATGAAGTGCGTTTTCATCAAGGCCGTTTAGTGCATGACTTTATTCTACAGGCAATAAAACAAGTGGTGGTACCGCTTCAGCATGAAGCTGGTTTTACAGAGTATAATGACACTGCTTTTCAGCATGCTTCGTTTGATGAGGCGCACTCAAGCAGCATGCAGCCAAGTTTTACTCAATCAGCGCCAACAGAGCAATATGATTACCCTAAATCTGAATTACAGCCGACACGTTCAGCGAGTTATTCAGGGGCAACAGGAGCAGGGCGCTCTGGCGTTGGCTTTAGTAGCGACAGCCAAGGCCGCAGTAAAACATCGCATCAAGATGTCAATGCTTTTTATCAAGGGATCAGTGAGCAACATGCTGCGCATTTTGACCAAGTACGCCCAGAGCCAAGCGTTACAGCGCCGGTTGTAGAGCAAGCTAAGCTTGCCAAACTCATCCACGTACGCGAGGGCGAATGCGTATTTAGTGAAGACAACCAACTCTTTGCTGCGCACTTTAAGCATGCTTTAGCACTCGACTGGCAAGCGCACGTAGAGCAAGCAGGTAGCCTTGATGGCAAAGCCTTGTTGTTACCTGTGCGAGTAAATGCAAGTGCTGATGATATTAGCGCGTTAAATGCTCAGCAGTCGTGGTTTACCTTACTTGGTTTTGATTTAGTAATAGAAAAACAGTTTGTGATGGTTAAAAAGCTTCCGCCTTGCGTGTATTTACTTGATGTAAGTGATGCTATTGAGCGGCTTATTGCTGGCTGTAAAGCCTCACCAAGTTCACTCGATGAATGGTTAGCTTGGTTAACTCAACAAATACCAACACGTTATTACGCAAGCCAAGCCTTTATGGAGCAAGTGGCTCGGTTAGAAAATAATCCACAAACTATGCAACTTTTACGTCAAAAAGCAGTTAAAATAGAACTATCTCAGTTTTTAAACTAAGCAAGGTATTTAGGCTTGAATAACTTACCCGTCATTTTTTTAATGGGACCAACCGCTGCAGGGAAAACAGATTTAGCAATTTCGCTGTGTGAGCATTTAAACACAGAAATAATCAGTGTTGATTCAGCATTAGTCTATAAAGATATGGACATCGGCACGGCAAAGCCAAATGCCGAAGAGCTTGCTCGTGCGCCGCATCACTTAATTGATATTATTGACCCAGCAGATAGTTATTCAGTGGCAGATTTTCGCCGTGATGCAATTGAAAAGATTGATCTATTTCATCAGCAAGGTAAAGTACCTGTATTGGTTGGCGGTACAATGATGTATTTTAAGTCGCTTATTGATGGCTTATCACCGCTACCAGAGGCATCACCTGAAGTACGTGCTGAACTCGAAAAAGAAGCAGCGCGGTTTGGTTGGCCACATTTGCATAAAGAACTTGTGAAAATCGATCCTGATGCAGCGAAAAAAATGAGCGAAAATGATTCGCAAAGAATTAATCGTGCATTAGAAGTGTATCGTATAACAGGTAAAACAATGACTGAGCTGCAAAAACAAAAGCAGCCTGAGCTTCCTTATACTTTCTATCAATTTGCCATTGCACCTGATGATCGCAGTGAATTACATCAGCGAATTGAGAAAAGGTTTAAAATAATGCTCGATCAGGGGTTTGAAAATGAAGTTTCATCCCTATATAAACGTAAGGATTTACACCCAGACCTACCTTCGATTCGTTGTGTGGGTTATAGACAAATGTGGGATTACATTGCTGGCGAAATTGACTATGATGAAATGGTCTTTCGTGGTATTGCAGCCACACGGCAGTTAGCCAAGCGACAACTGACTTGGTTAAGAGGTTGGCCTGAAGTAATTTGGTTGACTACGGGTGATGAAGAAAACTTGCAACGTGTAGTAAGTTCGCTAAGCTAGTAGTAGCTGAAAGTTTTTTAGCTTTGTTAAATTAGTTCAGCTACTTAATTATAATAACACCTAGAACGAAGGAAAATAACATGGCAAAAGGCCAGTCGTTACAAGACCCATTTTTAAATGCGTTACGTCGTGAGCGCATTCCAGTATCAATCTTTTTGGTTAATGGCATTAAATTGCAGGGTAAAATCCAGTCATTTGACCAATTTGTTATTTTACTTGAAAACACCGTAAATCAAATGGTGTATAAACACGCTATTTCAACTGTTGTTCCAGCGCGTTCTGTTAACTTCCAAGGCGTTCAAGGAAGTGATGATTCAGAAGAGCAAGAATCTGGAAATTTTTAAACTTAGGAGCGTAATGCTTGTTTGACCGTTATGAAGCCGGCGAACAGGCAGTTTTAGTTCATATCGACTTACCTAAAGAAGGAGATCGCGAAGATCTTCACGAATTAGAGTTGTTGGTATCTTCTGCTGGTGTTAGTAGTTTGGCGATTGTGCAAGGCAGTCGTCAAGCACCGCATCCGAAACTTTTCGTCGGGACCGGAAAAGCAGAAGAAATCGCTGAAACTGTCAAAATCCACAATGCAGATGTCATTATTTTCAACCATCAACTTAGCCCGTCACAGGAACGCAATTTAGAGCGCGTTTGCCAGTGCCGCGTTCTTGATCGTACGAGTTTGATCTTAGATATTTTTGCGCAGCGAGCGCGAACTCACGAAGGTAAACTTCAGGTTGAGTTAGCTCAGTTACGCCATATTTCTACTCGCTTGATCCGTGGTTGGACCCACCTTGAAAGACAAAAAGGCGGGATAGGGTTACGTGGTCCGGGTGAAACCCAGCTCGAAACCGATAGACGATTACTGCGCGCAAGAATTAAAAATATTCGTGCCCGTTTAGATAAAGTTGCTGTTCAACGTGAGCAGGGGCGACGTGCGCGTACGCGAAATGAAATTCCAACTGTGTCACTAGTAGGTTATACCAATGCGGGTAAATCAACGTTATTTAACCGTATTACTGACTCAGATGTGTATGCTGCTGATCAGCTATTCGCAACCCTAGATCCAACCTTACGTAAGTTAGATATCGGCGATATAGGTCCAATTATTTTAGCGGATACGGTAGGTTTCATTCGTCACTTACCTCATGACCTTGTTGCAGCATTTAAAGCGACCTTAACAGAAACCCGTGAAGCTGATTTACAGTTGCATGTTATCGATGTGGCAGACCCTCGTCGAAAAGAAAATATTGAGCAAGTACAGTCTGTTTTAAAAGAAATCGAAGCAGATGAAGTGCCGCAATTATTGGTTTATAACAAAATTGATGCGCTAGATGACGTTGCGCCACGTATAGATAGAAACGACGAAGGTCAACCGGTACGAGTCTGGTTGTCGGCGCGCACTGGCGTTGGCTGTGAACTGCTAAGTGAGGCAATTAATGAGTTACTTGCCAAGAAGATGTTTGCTGATGAGCTAAAATTACCACCACAACATGGTCGTATTCGTGCAGCATTATTCAACTTAAACGCAGTTCATCAAGAACGTTTTGATGAGCAAGGAAACTGGTTGTTATCGGTACGCTTGCCAATGGCAGAATGGAATCGCTTGAAAAAAGAGATGGGACAAGACCTCGACTCTTTTGTAGTGACTGATTAAAAATCGCCAGCATTTGTCTTTTTTAGTATGAGAAATGCTGTAGATTTGATAGATTTAACCTAATTCATTTAGATAACAATGGAGTATAGCTATGGCCTGGAATGAACCGGGTAATAATGGCAATGATAAAGATCCGTGGAATAATAAAGGCGGAAAAGATCAAGGCCCACCTGATTTAGACGAGGTAATGCGTAAATTCGGCAACAAGTTTGGCGGTTTATTTGGTGGTAATAAGCCAGGTAAAAACGGCGGCGGACTTGGTGGCGCAGGCATTTCTTTCATCCTTATTATTGCCGTCATTGTATGGGCATTAAGTGGTATTTACACGGTAAAAGAAGCCGAGCGCGGTATTGTTTTACAATTTGGACAATACAATCGCATTGCAGAACCTGGCTTACGTTGGAAAATGACCTTCATTGAACGCGTGATCCCTGTAGATATTGAAGCGGTTCGCTCGTTATCTGCAAAAGGTTTCATGCTGACAGAAGACGAGAACGTGGTAAATGTAGAGTTTGAAGTACAATACCGTGTTATCGATCCACACCTATACAAGTTTAGCGTAACCGACGCAGATGGCAGCTTGAAACAAGCGCTTGATAGTGCTCTTCGTTATGTGATTGGTCATGTAAAAATGGACCAAGTGCTAACAACTGGTCGTGAGTTAGTGCGCCAACAAACGTGGGATGAACTAAACAAAATCATTGAGCCTTACAACTTAGGTATTATCGTAAGCGATGTGAACTTTAAAGATTCACGTCCGCCGGGTGAAGTAAAAGACGCGTTTGATGATGCTATTGCTGCACAAGAAGATGAAGAACGCTTTATTCGTGAAGCTGAGGCTTACGCTCGTGAAATTGAGCCTCGTGCCCGTGGTCAAGTTACGCGAATGACACAAGAAGCAGAAGCGTACCGTGAGCGTATTACTCTAGAAGCGCAAGGTGAAGTAGCACGTTTTGAAAAACTGTTACCTGAGTACCAAGCTGCGAAAGAAGTAACCCGTAAGCGCTTATATATCGATGCGATGGAAGAAGTGCTAGGTAACAGCTCTAAAGTGTTAGTTGATGTAGAGGGCGGTAATAATATGATGTATCTACCGCTTGATAAAATCATGGAAAAGCAAGGTACAGCAACGCGTGTTGCGCTACCAAGCTCAAGTGATATTCAAGATCTTCGCAATAAGTTAAATCCATCACGTAACAGCACGGTTAATTCAAGTAATGATCGTTTCGCAACTGACCGTTTTAATGAGGGGAGATAAGTAAGATGAAAAATTTTAGTTTAGTAATACTTGCCCTTGCAGTTGTGCTGTCTTTTTCTGCGATTTTTGTTGTACAAGAAGGCGAAAAAGCAATTGTCTTATTATTCAGCAAAGTTGAAAAAGACAGTGACGATAACGCTGTAGTATATGGCCCAGGTTTACACTTAAAAGTACCTTTCTTTAGCCAAGTACGTCGCTTAGATGCACGAATTCAAACGCTAGATGGTGAAGCTGACCGCTTTGTTACTAGTGAGAAAAAAGACTTAATCGTTGATTCTTATGTGAAGTGGCGTATTAATGACTTTAGTGCATTTTACCTACGTGCCCGTGGTGATAAGCAATATGCTGAAACACTGCTTAAGCAAAAGGTGAACAATGGACTTCGTACTAATTTCGGTTCTCGTACAATTAAAGAGATTGTCTCTGGCGAGCGTAGTGAACTGATGGAAGAAGCGTTAGTTCAAGCATCTGAAAGTGCGCAAGAGCTAGGTATTGAAGTGCTTGATGTGCGTGTTAAGCAAATTAACTTACCACAAGAAGTGAGTAGCTCAATCTTCCAGCGTATGCGTGCTGAGCGTACTGCAGTAGCTAAAGAGCACCGTTCAGAAGGTCAAGAAAAAGCTGAGACAATTCGCGCAGAAGTAGACCGCCGTGTAACCGTAATGCTTGCAGATGCTGAACGTAATGCTCGTACAGTACGTGGTCAAGGTGATGCTGATGCTGCTGCTATCTATGCTAATGCATATAACAAAGACGCTGAATTCTTTGGTTTTATGCGCAGCCTAGAAGCATACAAAAATACCTTTAAAGATAAACAAGACGTGATGGTAATTTCACCTGATAGCGACTTCTTTAATTATATGAAAGGTACAAAAGTACAGTAAGTAATACTCGTATGATCAAAAGCCCCGCAATTTGTGGGGCTTTTTTGTTTCTGTAAGTGATTAATTTTTATTCTTAACAATTTTATAAACCTCTGTTCTGCATGTAGTTGTTTAAGTAATTGAGAAGATAAAAATTCAGGCGCAGAAAAAATAAGCTAAACGGGGTGATCTTTCACCTCGTTTTCTGATAAAATCTCGTCCTAATTTTTTCTAAGTGAATTTGCAATGGGTAAAAACGTTGTTGTACTAGGCACCCAATGGGGTGACGAAGGTAAGGGTAAGGTAGTTGACCTCCTTACAGACAAAGCATCTTTAGTAGTTCGTTATCAAGGTGGTCATAACGCAGGCCATACTCTGGTAATCAACGGTGAAAAGACGGTTTTACACCTTATTCCATCGGGTGTATTACGTGACAATGTTAAGTGTGTGATCGGTAATGGTGTTGTTTTATCACCAGAAGCATTAATGAAAGAAATTGGCATGCTAGAAGAGCGTGGCGTACCAGTACGTGAGCGCTTATTAATCAGCGAAGCATGTCCATTAATTTTACCTTTCCACATTGCATTAGATTTAGCCCGTGAAAAAGCACGTGGCGATAAGCCAATTGGCACTACAGGTCGTGGTATCGGTCCAGCTTATGAAGATAAAGTAGCACGTCGTGGTTTACGTGTAGGTGACTTATTCAATCCTGAACAGTTTGCTAGCAAGCTTAAAGAAGTATTGGAATACCATAACTTCACTTTAGAGCATTACTACAAAGCTGAACCAGTTGACTTCCAAAAGACATTTGACGATGCAATGGCTATCGCAGATATCTTAAAAGCAATGGTTGTTGATGTTACTGAGCTTCTTGACCAAACGCGTTTAGCGGGCGACAACATCTTATTTGAAGGTGCGCAAGGTACATTACTTGATATCGACCACGGTACTTACCCGTACGTAACATCATCAAACACAACAGCTGGTGGTGTAGCGACTGGTGCTGGTTTTGGTCCATTACACCTTGATTACGTGTTAGGTATTATCAAAGCTTACACTACACGTGTAGGTTCTGGTCCATTCCCTACAGAGCTTTACGACGGTCTTGATAAGCAAGATCCAGTTGGTAAGCACTTAGGTGATAAAGGTCATGAGTTCGGTGCGACGACAGGTCGTTTACGCCGTACAGGTTGGTTAGACGCAGTGGCAATGCGCCGTGCAGTGCAAATCAACAGCATCTCAGGTTTCTGTTTAACTAAACTAGACGTTTTAGACGGTTTAGAAACATTAAAAATCTGTACTGGTTACCAGTTAGAAGATGGCACAGTAACGAACGTTACACCATTAGCAGCTGAAGGTTACGAGAAAGTAACACCAGTATACGAAGAGATGCCAGGCTGGTCAGAAAACACAGTAGGTGCTACGTCAGTTGATCAATTACCGCAAGCGGCACTTGATTACATCAAACGTATTGAAGAAATCACTGGTGTTCCAGTTGATATCATCTCTACTGGTCCAGACCGTGTAGAAACTATGGTATTACGCAGCCCATTTGCATAATCGTCATAGTGACTGAAAAAGCTGCTTCGGCAGCTTTTTTTGTGCCTAAAATTCACTTGGTATAATATTTGTATATTATTTGCTAAGACTGACTTTATTTAAGTGATTTTGATGCGTGTTTTATTGCCTTTAACATTACTCTTCTCAAGCCTGAGTATGGCTGAAGAGCCTATCACAGCTGTGCCTCTTTACACAGAGAGCGAGTTAATAGGCTTGATCAATAAAAATACACACCTTGCACGTGTCAAGGCAGATGATTGCCAGTTAGTGCAAGATATCGAAGCGCGAGCCAATAAAATGGCACTGCCATCATATCAGTTCCTGTATGGCGATATGCTAGCTTATGCGGTGTGTGTAGACCGTAATGTAGAGTTAGGGGTTTATTACATGCGTCAGGCCGCTCAGCAAGGGCTAGGCGCGGCTTTAGAGCAGCTTGGTCGCTACTATGATGTTGGCCAGTTAGTGCAGCAAGATAAAGCAATGGCGGTGACCTATTTACGAGAAGCATCAGCTCAAGGTAACCTAAAGGCACAAATGCGTTTGGTTAATCTATTTAATCAAGGTTATGGCAGCCCGCGCGATTATGAAGACGCCTACCGTTGGTTATTTCATTCAATGGTTGCCGATAAAGCAACTCACAAGAAAGTCGAAAATTTACTCGCTAAGCTTGCCGAAAAAATGCCAGACAGCGTCGTTGCACGCGCCCGTTTACCTATGTAGGCAAATACAAATACATATAAAAAAGGCCAGCTAATGCTGGCCTTACTGTTATTTCTCTTCTTTATTTTCTTTCGGTTTGCCGTTGTTCGGGTCTTTTAGCACCGATAGTTTAGGCGGTTGAAGTGCCACAATACGTTCACCTACTTGTGGAGGTTTTTCCATATTTGTAGTGAACGGGCGAATTTTAATAGGCGTATCGTCATCATCGCTTTTTTCACCATTTAAAATAAATAATGGGATTGCTTCGCTATTAACTTCTTTATATTGATCCCAACTAAACTCTTCAGAAATACGCGTCGCACTAACTTTGCCGCCTTTGGCAATTAAGCTGCTTAAACGGGCATAAGCGCCATTGTCGCCAAACAGAATTTGTCGTGACAAGAAGGTCGCACTGTCTTTATTCGCTTTTGCATGGTTAGTCGAAGAGCGCAAAGAAAATACATTCTTTTCGTCGAACAAATGCGAGAAGTATTGTACGCCTAATGCATTGTGATGGCGGTTCGGTGAAAGCGCGAGTACGCTACGAATTGTTGTTAATGGTAAATACCGCTCCGCATGCTCTGACTGCGGATTACCATAGTAACAAGGTAAGCCATCCATGCGTGCCATTTTACAGTTTTCCCATGCAGGATCAGATAAGTGCACCGGAATATTTTGATCTTTTAAGCCGCAAGCAATAGCACGGGCTACATGGTTTGCGCCAATAATTAAAATAGTATTTGGCGCAGGCTGGCGTACTTTTAATAACTTTGCTAACGGTGTTGCTGTAAGGCTTTGCAGTACTACAGTAATAATAATTACAGTAAATATAAGTGGCACTATTTTTTCAGCATCGGCAATGCCAGCTTCGACCATACTTAGAGCAAATACAGAGCCCACCGCAGCGGCAACGATACCCCGTGGTGCAATCCACGACAGAACTAAGCGAGACTTAAGTGGTAAATCAGTTTTAAAGGTCGATATTGCAATACAGGCTGGGCGAGCCACAAAAAGCACGATGGCTAAGAAAATAAACACATCGCTATGTAACATCATTAAATCTGATAGCTGTAGTCGGGCTGCAAGTAAGATGAACAGTGATGAAATTAAGATCATCGAAAGGTCTTCTTTAAATTCAAGCACAGAGTCAATTTCGAGATCATCTTGGTTAGCAAGCCAAATACCAAACACGGTAACAGCGAGGAGGCCAGATTCATGGCTTAGGTGGTTCGAAACCGTAAAGCTAATCAGTACTAAGGCTAAAATGCCAAACTTGTGTAACTCAAATGGTAGCCATTCTCGGCGTATCAGCAATGTGGTAAGCCAACCTGCAACGACACCAATGGTTAAACCAACTCCCAGGGTTTTAAAGAGCGCGATAATGGTATGACTCAGTACTTCGCCTTGACCTACAAGCATGACAGCTTCAAATACTAGTACTGCGAATAATGCACCTATAGGGTCTATAACAATACCTTCCCAACGCAAGATGCGGTCAATATCTTGAGTAGGTCTCATAGAGTTTAACAGCGGCGCAATAACTGTAGGTCCAGTTACAACAAGCACCGCTCCAAGTACTGCAGCAACTCGCCAGTTCAGCTCTAAAATCCAATAAGCGCTGAAGCTGATTACTAAACAAGTCGTGAGCATTCCTATAGAGCAGAGGTTACGAACTACCTTACCAATCCCTTTTAACTCTCTGAAGTGTAAGGTTAGTGAACCCTCAAATAAGATCACCGCCACACTTAAAGAAACTACAGGGAAGAGTAAATCACCCAGTAGAGCGTCAGGTTCTAGTACGCCACTAAATGGCCCTAAAACTAAACCTGTTAGTAGTAAAAATAAAATAGCGGGTACGCGAAACGCCCATGCGACCCACTGTGCTAATACTGAGCACAATGCGATCCCTGCTATATAAATTGCTGACATAGAATAAATTATCCTTTTGTTACTACTGTTCAAAAAAGGTCGAATCACATTATTTATGATGTAATGCAATCTTCAATTAGACCTTTGAAATAAAATTGCCTGCTTATTAAAGCTTACTCATCACTATAGACACAAGCAAACTTGATGCTTCAAATACGATTTTAGTCGTTATTACTACTTTTTGGGGTTATATCTAAAACAAAAGTCAGGTTTGCAGAGAAAAAATCATTAGGGCTAACATATGGTGATCTAACTTATTGTTAAAAAGTATTTATTTTTCCTATTTATGGCAAGTATAAAAGCTGTGATTACTTTTCGCCCTTGATCTTTACCCCTAATTTCCCGTATTATATTTCGTGTTCAAACAATTTGATATCTAAATGTTTATCGGTGTTGCTACAGTTTTCTAGAGCTTTACCTCTAAATAATCAATTGCTTGTAACAATTTTAGTGTTTTATACACTTTGTTTTCTAATTAAATAGAAATGAGCTTTCCCGTGTTCAGTGTGTATTTATTACGTGTTGAATAGAATATAAGTTCATTATCTGGTCAATGTTTAGTTCCCATCGTGGCAGCTAAATCTCGGTCATACAATCTACACCCTATCTGTTGGTGTACCAGATTGTATAGGCTCTATGTATGTTGTTATTAATAAAAGCCTCACACAGCTTTTTACAGCGATACATAAACAACACTTATCTCTTTTTATCAACTTATGGTTTATAACCGTTTGGTCTACTGACTGAATAAAAGTTGTGCTATATCTAATCGCAGTACTTGCGTGGCGTAGTCGTGTGCATAGATAAGTTGTTTGGCAAAGTGATAATAGTCAGTGCGTTTAGTAAAGCTAAACGCGAGTCTTTTAATCAGTGGCAAATTGGCACTGAACAGATAGTAAAATGGAAAGTTGAACAGTTATGCAAAAGTTAAATTGGCGACGTATAGTACTAAAAGTAGGTAGCGCATTAATCGCACCCGAACAAGACGGGTGTCGCTCACGTTATTTACTGACCATTGCACAGTTCATCGTTCGCTGTCGAGCGCAAGGTATCGAAGTTATTTTAGTATCATCGGGTTCGGTAGCTGCTGGTTCGCATTTATTCCCTGAACAAGAAAAGCGTTCAGTGACGATGAAAAAAGCAATGGCTGCTGCCGGTCAGACAGAAATGATGGCGATGTGGGATCGTTTCTTTGATTTCCCATCAGCACAGATTTTATTAACTCATGGTGACTTACGTGACCGTGAGCGTTATACCAGTATTCGTGAAACAGTTTTCACCTTACTGGAGCATGGTGTATTACCTATCATTAATGAGAATGACACGGTAACAACTGATGATTTAAAAGTTGGCGACAATGATAACTTGTCGGCAATGGTAGCCGCAGCGGCGGACGCAGATGCATTGATGATTTTTTCGGATGTTGATGGTCTTTATGACAAAAATCCGAATTTACATGAAGATGCAGTGCTATTACCAGAAATTGATAGCATCGATGAATCAATTTACGCCATGGCCGGTTGTGCAACCAGTGCCGTTGGTACAGGTGGTATGAAAACGAAAATCGAAGCGGCTGAAAAAGCCACTTCACATGGTATTACAACCTTTATTTTAAATGGTTTTAAAGAAGAGACATTTAACCGACTGCTTGCGGGTGATAACCCAGGTACTATCTTCAAACCATATGAGAAACCGATGCAAGAAGCAGTGCATTGGATGACTCACACAGCTAACGAGCAGGGTGAGGTTGTCGTTGAAGGTTCATTCGATGAATCATTAAAAGATGAAGACGGTTGTATTCGTAGCGATGAAATCGTTGCAGTACACGGAGAATTTGGCGTAGGCGATACCATTTTAGTTCGTAGTGATGATGGTACGCGTCTAGCAAAAGCAACAGCGAACTACAGTAGCTGTTTATTGAATTTTATTGCTGACAACGAGCAAAGTGAATTTAGCGAAAAAATGCAAGATTCAATCGGCCCAGTTGTTTCAGAGAAAGATATCGCATTATTGGAGAAGTCATGAGTTTAATTACGGATATTTCGAGTCAAGCTGCAAAAGCTGCAACCCAGTTAGCTTTACTTGATACTGCTACTAAGAATCAAGTGTTAACTGAGATGGCAGAGGCGTTACGGGAAAGCAAAGCGTTTATCATCAAAGAGAACGAAAGCGATTTAGCGGCAGCACGTGATAATAACCTTGCTGCGTCTATGATTGACCGTTTAACGCTAAACGATGAGCGTATTGAAGCAATGGCTGAAGGCATTGAAGTAATTGTTAGCCTTGATGATCCTGTAGGCCAATTACGTGAAATTTCAGAGCGTCCAAACGGTATTAAGATCAGCAAGATGCGCGTACCACTTGGTGTTGTGTGTATGATTTATGAAGCACGCCCGAATGTGACGGCTGATGCCGGTGCGTTATGCTTTAAATCGGGTAATGGTGTTATTTTACGTGGTGGTAAAGAAGCACTTCGCAGCTCGCAAGCAATCGCAAGTGTAATGCACAAAGTACTTGAAAAGCATGGTTTACCTGCTGCGTTGATTTCAGTGATCCCAGATCCAGACCGTGGTCTGCTCATGGAGCTGATGCAACAGCGTGACACTATTGATTTAATCATTCCGCGTGGTGGTGAAGGTTTAATTAATTTTGTAACAGAAAACAGTACTATTCCAGTGATCCAACACTTTAAAGGTGTATGTCACCTTTATGTTGATAAAGACGCTGATCTGAACGTAGCAATCAATTTACTATTAAATGGTAAAACCCAGCGTACAGGTGTGTGTAATGCCCTAGAAGGTTTAGTGGTTCATCAAGATATCGCTGATGAGTTTTTAAACCTATGTGCAGTTGTTCTTCGTCAAGAAGGCGTTAAAGTAAATGCAGATGCGAAAGCTGCCGAGTACTTTGATAATGCAACAGTACTTGCTGACGACGAGTTTGGTGAAGAGTACTTAGATTTAGAAATCGCAATTAAAGTTGTACCTGACTTTGCCGGTGCCATTGATCATATTGCTAAGTTTGGTTCAAACCACACTGAAGTGATTTGTACTAAAGACCAAGCTGCGGCGCAGTTATTCCAACGCAGTGTGGATGCATCTGTGGTAATGGTTAATGCATCATCGCGTTTTTCTGATGGTTCACAGTTAGGTTTAGGTGCTGAGATTGGCATTGCGACAACTAAGCTACATGCTTACGGTCCAATGGGTCTTGAGTCACTTACAACTGAAAAATACTTAGTTAATGGCGAAGGCCAGATTCGTGAATAATCACTAAAAAGTAATTGCTTAAAAAGCCGGGCTTTGCTCGGTTTTTTTGTGTTTAAAATAAAACGAAGACGGCAGAAAGACTAATAAAGTCGCTTTAATTTAGAATTTATTGGTTTTTATTAAGTATTTGGCAGATTGCCTAAAGAGAGGTAGGAAAGTGGTGGAGCTAAGCAGGATCGAACTGCTGACCTCCTGCGTGCAAGGCAGGCGCTCTCCCAGCTGAGCTATAGCCCCACATTCCTAAATACAGGATGCTTAAGTCTTGCGTCTCAAGCGGGGTGAACTTTAAATATTTTTGCATTTGTGGTCAAGTATTTTTTTTAAAATGTTCGATTTTTTACTCTGTTGTTTTATTTTTGGTAGACTAAAGCGCATTCACTGTTCAAGGCTTATCCAATAATGAAAAAAATAGCATGGCTTTTGGTTGTTTTACTTGCCGGTTGCGCAAGCCAACAAGAAGCGCCTCCTTTTGAAATCAATAATAAGCAGTTTTACGAAAAAAATGATGAGCAAGGCAATAAAATCTTTGCCTATGTGGTGTCAGTTAAAGCACAGGGCAGACGCCCGATTAATCTTGATAAGCCAATGACACGCAGGCAGTTTAAAGATTTTGCCGAGCAAGAAGTATTTGAAGAGTCGAGCAACTTAAAACTTATGCTCGAAGACCAAGCGGTTGAATTATTAAATGAAGAGCTTAAAGAGCGACAATATTGCGACGATAAACACGTTATTGACGAAGTATTATGGCGTGATTTAAGTGTGCAATTACGAGGACGTTGTTTGTAAATGTATGCAGATAAAAGCAAGTTAGCTGCTACGCTAGCTCAATTAGATATTAATTATGATGTGATTGAGCATCCACCATTACACGGCAGCTTAGATGCCGATAAGTTTATGCTCGATAGACCGGGCACTCGATTAAAAAACCTGTTTTTACGAGATAATGAAGGTAAGCGCCACTTTTTAGTGATCACTGCTCACGATAAGCAGCTCGACTTAAAAGCCATTGCTCAGCAGCAGGGGTTATCTCGCTTAGGGTTTGCATCTGATGAGCGGTTAGCGCGTTATCTTAAAGTGCCACCTGGCTGTGTTTCTATGTTGGCACTGTTAAACGATAAGCAAAATAATGTCACTCTTTGGCTAGACCAAGAAATTTGGTTTAACGAGCTTTTTCATTGTCACCCTTTTGAAAATACCGCCACTTGGCTGATGAAAAAAGAGGACTTAGAGCTGTTTTTTGAAAGTACCGGGCATCAACCACGTATTGTATTTCTACCTGCCAAATAAACTAAGCTTAAACCTACTAAGCAGACTAAAAGTAGCACGGTCATAAAGGCAACTTGGCCGTGTTGCTGATATACCAGCCCTGGCAATAATGAACCTAATGCCCCACCGCTATAATAAAACGAGACATAACCGCCATTGGTGACACTTGCAGGTGCGCTGCTGATTTTATTTACTAAAGGAGCAGCACTTGAGTGGATCACAAACATTGCACCGCAAAAGCCAGTAAAAGCAATAACAAAAAGTAATAACTGTTGGCTCATCAATAGCACCATCGTCAGGCTATAGAATACAAAAACCCAGGTTAGTAAACGCCAAGGTGTTGATGACTTTCGTAACAGCCAAGGTGTGGCTATGGAAGCCAGCGCGCCCAGCAAGTAGCCGCTGTAAACCAGTCCGATGTCTCGAGTGTTAGTGATAGCAAAACTGTCTTGCAGAATGAAAGGTAAATAATTTAACAGTGCCGCAAAACAAAAGAACATACAAAACACTGCTCCGTAGAGCTTTAATACCAACGGATCTTTTAATTGCTTTAGATACAACAGCGGCGACTTTGCAGCATGAATACTCGCACCTTTGTTTGATTTAGGAATGGCGAGTGCAAATAGTACTAACCCAAGCGCAATCACATAATAAAAACTTTGCCAGCTTAAAAAGTCAGTAAACAAGGCGGCGAGCATACGTCCGAAGTAGCCACCAACAATGGTACTGCCAATGTAAAGTGTCATATTACGTTGTAATTGGTCGGCCTGAAAAGTCACACCAATATAACTGGTCATAGCGGTGAGCGCCGCAGGGAGAGTGATCCCTTGTATAAAACGAACCAACAATAGCAGCTCAAAGCTTGGTGCTAAAGTAAAAGCGATACAGCTGATTGCTAACACAAACATGGCAATCTTTAAAATTGTGAGTGGGTTTCGCTTAGCTAAAAACAAGCCATACACTAAAGGAGCAATGGCTAGTGGCAACATAGTTGCGGTCATTAAGCTACCAGCAGTGGCTGGCGATACAGAAAAATGACTGGCAAATAATCCAAGTAAGGGTTGTGGGGCGTATAAAACAAAGAAAATAAACACAGAGCAAAGTAACAAATGTCGCAGCTGCATTTTTAGCTCCCAAGAGGAAAAGCCCTAGCTTATCGGGTACAGGTTTTTTTACAAGTTCAAAGGCGACTAAAATGATAAATCTTGCGTTAAATCAATATGTCATGATTTCATCGCGTGTTAATCTCACATCAATATACTCGATTGCTGTGAATCAAGTGGGCTCAGTACTGTTATTTGTTGGCAGAGCTGATTAAAATAACCCTAATACGCATTAATAAATTGGAATTTCGTCATGGGTTCATTACAAGATCAATTACTTAAGGCTGGTCTTACTACGGCACATAAAGCTAAAGTAGCCAAAACAGAAAAGCGCAAACAGCAAAAGAAGAAAAAGAAAGGCGCCACGAGTAATCCTAGCGATCTGCAAAAACATATTGAACAAACTAAGCTTGAGCAGCAGAAAAAAGCCGACGAGCTTAATAAAGCGCGTTTAGAAGAGCAAAAGCAACGTGAGCAAGTAGCGCGCGTTAAACAGATTTTAGAGCATCACAACCAAGATGAAATCCGTGGTGATCGCACATTTAACTTCACTTATCAAAATAAAGTGAAAGAGCTCGAAGTAAATGAAAAAACACAAAAGGCCCTAGCTGGTGGCCGATTAGCAATTTGTGTTTTAGAAGGCCAATTTTTTGTACTGGAAGACGAACCAGCACGAAAAGTCGCTGAAGTCAGCGAAGACTACATAGTGTTCCATGTTGAGCCTGAAGATAAGCAAAAGGATGAAGATGATCCGTATGCTGATTTTGAAGTACCTGATGATTTAATTTGGTAGTGATTGTTTCTATTGCCGTTACAATTTTCGGGTGCAATATTGTTAAATCATGGTCTACACTAAAGAAAATGTTTAATAACCCGTCAAAAAAGAGAAAATAGATATGAGCAAGATCACGAAAATTTTATGTGGGGCTGGCATTGCAATGGCTGCAAGCCTATCTTTCAACACTATGGCTGCGGATGGTGCAACACTATACACAGCTAAGCTTTGCCAAACTTGCCACGGTGCAGAAGGTAAAGCGCCTATCATGCCTCAGTACCCTAAATTAAATGGTCAAAATAAAGAGTACTTACTAGCACAAATGAAAGACATCAAGTCAGGTGCGCGTAGCAACGGTATGGCTGCTGCGATGAAAGCAATGGTTGCAAACGTATCTGAAGAAGAAATGGCTGCAATTGCTGATTACTTATCACAAGTAAAATAAACACCATTTTAGCGTGAAAAGGCCACATCAATTGATGTGGCCTTTTTGTATCACCTATTGATCATCTATTAATAGTAATTTAGACTTCTATACATCTATTTGTGCAGTGTCACATATACAAGGTTTTCCATGTTTGACTTACCAAAACTCGATTTAAAAAATAAAGTATCTGAACAAGAATGGCAGCTTCGTGTTGATTTAGCAGCATGTTACCGTTTAGTTGAGCACTTTAGATGGGGGGATTTAATTTATACCCACCTATCGGCACGTTTACCGGGCACAGATCACTATTTAGTTAATGCATTTGGTCTTAGTTTTGATGAAGTGACGGCATCAAACCTTGTGAAGGTGGATTTAGCTGGCAATATTCTTGATGACACGCCATTTAAAATTAATCCTGCTGGTTTCACTATTCACAGCGCTATTCATGAAGTTCGTGATGACGCGCATTGTGTTATTCATTTACACACAAAAGAAACCATTGCCGTTGCAACGCAAGAAAAAGGCCTATTGCCACTTAGCCAATACTCAATGTTCTCATTGCCATCATTGTCTTATCATGGCTACGAAGGGTTAGCGGTAAACAGTGATGAGAAAAAGCGTTTGCAAGATGATTTAGGCACCACTAATCACATGTTATTGGTTAATCATGGTGGCTTAACTGTTGGCCCAACGGTGGGGGATGCCTTTATGCGCTTTTATGATTTGCAGCGCGCCTGTGAAATTCAATTGGCTATTCAAGCCAGTGGTCAAACGGCAATCCCGGTACCACAACCAATTATCGATAATATTTATAATCAAGCGAATGTCGTGCATAGCGGCAGCACAGGTGGCCAGTTGGCTTGGCCGGCAATGTTGCGTAAAGCTTATCGTCTTGATCCTAGTTTTGCTCAGTAAGGAGTAACCATGAAAGTTAATCGCGTCGAAGTGTTCGATATTCATTGTCCAGACAGACCTGCTTGGACACCTGTTTTTGTGCGTATTCACACCGATGAAGGTATTAGCGGTGTGGGTGAAGCGGGTCTGGCTTATGATTTAGGTCATAGTGCAGCTGCGGCAATGATCAAAGAAATGGCTGATGCCTTTTTAATTGGTCATGACCCATTTCAAACAGAAAAACTGTGGTCACGAATGCTGCGCGAAAGCTTTTGGGGTTTAGGTGGTGGTCCTGTTGTGTATGCAGCAATGAGCGCCATTGATACTGCACTTTGGGATATTAAAGGTAAAGCATTAGGCTTGCCTGTTTACCAACTATTAGGTGGTAAAGTTAACGATAAGCTACGTACTTATGCATCACAATTACAGTTTGACTGGGACAGCGAATTTAAAGCGCTTGTTCACCCAGAAGAATACGCAGAAGCAGCGCTTAAGGCGATGGCTGAAGGGTATGATGCGGTAAAAGTTGACCCAATCCAGTACGATAAAAACGGCAATACTTATTACGATCGCACTAACATTATTTCTCGTGCAGAAATGAAATTATATCGTGCGCGTATGCAGGCTATTCGTGAAGCAGTCGGTGACGAAGTTGACATTATTTTTGAGTGTCACAGTTTACCAGGCGCAACATCAGCAATTCAAATTGGTGAAATTGCTGAAGAGTTCGATTGTATGTATTACGAAGAGCCTGTGAATTACTTAAATCATTCATTACACGCAAAAGTTGCTGACAAAGTAGCGGTGCCAATTGCAGGTGGTGAACGTTTGTATAACCGCTGGGGGGTGCGTCCATACTTAGAAGATCAAAGTATTGATGTGCTACAGCCAGACTTAGGCCTGTGTGGTGGTTTCACTGAAACTAAGAAAGTGTGTGATTATGCTGATATCTTTGATGTGCGTATTCAAGCTCACGTGTGTGGCGGCCCAGTAGCAACTGCAGCTTCGTTACACTTAGAAACTGCGATTCCTAACTTCTTAATTCACGAGCATCACACCTACGCGATTAAGAAATGGAACCGTGAATTGTGCATTCAAGATCCACAACCTAAAAATGGTTTCTTCCAAGTATCAGAAGAGCCAGGTATCGGTATTGAATTAAATGATGAAGTCGTTATGCGATCTCAACGTGTTGAGATTAAGTAATATTCACCAACATATTATAAAAAAAGCCCGCAAGGGCTTTTTTTATATCTACTTTTTAGCTTTGAATTAATCAACTGGTTTGCATTTCACCAAAGGAAGAGGCTCGGTCGCTTTACTATCTAAATGGCGCACAAAGCATATTTGGTTTTTAATAAGTAGCTCAAAGCGTTCTGGCATTGACAGTTGCTTGCCCATTATAAGGTTACCTTGCCCATCCATTACATTCATACTGTCAGTGACAAGCACACTGGTATTCATAAAAGCATCATCAGCAACAGCAATTGGCTTGCTGTGCATCAACCTTGCGATGCCTTGCGCTATTAGTTCACTTTGCGGCTCAGTAAGCCGTGCATGTTGCAATTTAGGTGTAGGCTCTTGGCTTTGAGCACTACAGCCTAGTAAGGTCAAAAGCATTAATAAGCTAGCTAATTGAACTCTCATGATTCGCTCCTATTGCTTCAATATTTTACTTTGTTGAAGCAAGGTTGAAGTTCGTATATCACGTACTTGCGGCGTATCGTTATAAGTAGCAGGTGCAAAGCCTTGCTCACTGACTGTTGAAGTAGCTACTGGACAGCGTCCATTCTCTCGATAGCTAAGTGCAGCACTGAGCATTGCTTCATTTTCATCGCCTAGTTGGTGAGTGAAATCATCAGCAATTGCACAGCCTGGGATTTTTACAGGTTGAAATTCACTATCGTTGCTGTTTTGTGGTGAAAAACCATCAGCATACTCACCAAACCCTTTATTATTGACGCCAGTAAATTGAATACTGAAGTATGTGGTATCGCAATTATCAGTTGGATAAAAACCATAGGGTTTACCGCAAGTTGTTTCGCCTATTTGAATTACTTCTATATTAGCGCCCCTAAGGCCATTGATCACAGCTTCACTTGCTGAGCAGGTGCTGTCTGTTGTAAGCACGAAGACTCGCTCTAAATTTAGAGATGGTAACGAAGTACCAGGCGTAATCGCAGGATTGTCTGCAAAACCTAAAAACTCATTAGTAAACTGAACAGGCTCTAAGCGCTCCCCAGTAATAGGGTTAAAAGTTGGGTGTTGATCATTAAAAATAGTCTGTTCAAATATTTTGCCACTGGTATTACTCTCGCCTGCCACCATATAAGCAACCTGACTTGCCATTTGAAGGAATCCGCCTGGGTTGTAACGCATATCAATAATTAAATCTTTAACATTACTTGCTGCTAAGCTGTTAAATGCGTCGTACAGAGGTTTTTCTGCAACTGCATTATGGCGATTAAACTGGAAATAACCCACTTCACCATCCGCAAATGTTTTAACGTTACTAACTGCTTGGCCAGTAATAGTTTGTGCAGTCATGCTCACTTCACGAATTTCACTGGTATTTATATCTCGAAATACAAATGAAGTAACTTTGCCGGACTCAGATGGAAATAGGCCTGCATTCAATATATCAACCTCTGCTTGGGTCGTTGCATTTACAAAGTCGACACCATCCACTTCGATTACTTCTAATCCTCGGCCAAGATTCAAGTTTGATGCAGGAGAGTTTGGCTCAGTATAGGAAATAATGCCTTGGCGGGGGGCGCCCGCACTTATCAATCTAAGTTTGAAACCATAACCAAAAGATTGCCCTGATTGGCTTTGAGCTTGCCATTCAGCTGTGGGTAAACTACTGTGGAAATTATCTTTTTTAGCACCTGAATCTGTAGTGTTTTCAGTTTTTAATAAAGCGAAATAATTTAATACCCCTTCAGTTAGCGCAGGGTCTCGATCAACTATTTCGTCATACCACAGATAAGTTTCATGACTCCAAGCTCGTAACCAATGCTTCTCATTGAGTGCTTGGCATTGTTGATCAAATTTGCTTGATGGCTCAAATACACCTTGAGTCCAAGTGATGTCTTCACTAGCAATTACGTCTGAATCTGAACTGCCGGAACCACCGCAACCAACTAAAATCAGTGAGCAAATAAAGGCACTACTTGCCATAGGTTTTTTTAAAGCATTAAACATAAAACAGAGTTCCAGATAAATTAACTTATTTGAATATAGCTAGTTTTTAAGCAATTAGATAGATTTCGTAGGCGTTTTTATAGCTAAGTTGATGCCATAAACTTGGCAGCGAGCACAGTGAGTGATAGTGTTGCCAGCAGTTTTCGTAACTGGTATTTATTTGGCATACAGGAAAGTTACTGGCAAACATAACGCGATGCTCACCAAAGTACTTAACTAAATTATTAACCAGCCATAGGTGTTTGTTTGTGGCAATTTGTGTGAACTCCAACCCTGAGAACTTTATCGCGATATTATCGCAGCGGCTGAGTTTAATGATTGCTTCAAGCCATCTTTGCTCATCACTAATAAAGCCTAAATGATTAATCACCACACGTAGTGATGGTAGTGCTGTGCAATACTTAATAAGCTGCTCAGTTACCTGTATGTTTTCAATTTCAAACTGTGCTTCAAAGTGTAAGTTTTCGGCTGCGATAAAAGCTAGATTATCTAGGCAGTGGGGAGTTAATAAGCGCCTAGCTTCATCACCTTCTGTTATATCGCGAATACCAACTAAAGATGGATGTTCTAACTTATTGAGTGACGCTTCAAATTGCTTGGGAGATGCGTCAATCGGGCTGTAGCTGATTGCGCGATACGGAATGTCGTCTAAATGCGTTGCAAGCCAATTGAGCTCATTAATTGGTGCTTGATTATCAAAGCCAGCTTCAATATGCACCAAGGCTTCTAGTTGAAATGGACAAGCAGCTTTAAGTTCAGAATCGACAATTTGCTTTTTAATTTTATCTAGATTTGGCCAAGCGGGGGGATTACTACCTTGTAGCCAAGTGTATTGACCCTCAGTGAGGTTAAAAAAGTGCACATGAGGGTCAATAATTTTGTCGCTCATTGCGTGGTGTATCCACCATCAATACTTTGTAAGCTGCCAGTAATAAAGCTCCCTTCTGGGCTTATTAAAAAATTAACCAAAGCAGCAATTTCTTCGGGTTGCCCTAAACGGCCTAACGGCTGCAGCGCGGCTTCTTCAGCAACAATCTCTGCTTTATCTGCACCACTGCGCTGACAGTAGGCATCAATCGCATTATGAAACAGTGGTGTTTCTATTGTACCTGGGCATACAGCGTTAGCACGAATGTTAAACGCGGCATAATCCAGTGCTGTCGTTTTTGCCATTGAAGCCAGTGCATGCTTGGTCAGGTTATAAGCAAACGAGTTTGGTTTGCCGATAATTGCCTGATCAGAGGCAACCAATACGATACTGCCGCCTTGCTGACTTTTCATGCTAGGTAATACAGCTTGAATTGCGGCATAGGCACCTTTCACATTGAGCGCAAATAGGGCATCAAACGTTGCTTCGTCGGTGTTTTCAATGTTGGCACTTAAATGACGACCTGCATTAGAAATTAAAGCATCGACACGACCCTCTTCTGCAACAATATCGGTGATAGCCGACTTCACTTGCTGAGTATCACTGACATCACAGTGGCGATAATTGCCCTCTGATGGGGTAATATCTAAGTTATAAACTGTGTAGGCTTCACGTTCTAAACGCTCGACTATCGCTTTGCCAATACCTTTACTGCCACCGGTGACAATTGCAACGTTTGTCATTATTTACCCTTAGTGGCTGTGGCCACAACCGCCTTCACCGTGCACGTGGCCGTGAGATAATTCTTCAGCTGTCGCTTGGCGAACATTAATTACTTCAACGTCAAATGTCAGCGTTTTACCTGCAAATGGATGGTTTAAGTCACAATCTGCATTGAAACGACCTACTTTAACGATAGTTACTTGGTGACGACCTTGATTTGAATGAACGATAGCAGTCATACCTGGCTTCCACACTTTTGTGTTGCCTTGTAAGTGCTTAAGTGGAATACGTTGAATTAGGTTATCAACGCGTTCGCCGTAAGATTCGCTAGGCTCAAGTGTTACGCTAAAATTATCGCCAGCCGCTTTACCTTCAAGGGCTTTCTCAAGACCAGGAAGCATGCCTTCAGTACCATGGATATATGAAAGTGGCTCGCCATCTTTACTTGATTCGATTTGCTCGCCTGCTTCACTAAGTGTGTAGTGAAACTCAACCGCTGCGTCTTTACTGATCTGCATGTTATTTCTCTTTAGAATTTAAATATAGGCACTGATTTTACGCTAACCACAAGTGCTGAGCAATCAAGGCTTTTTCAATGAGCTTTCAATCCCTGACAACATGGTTTCAGTTGCTGGCACTTGTGGCTCAGTTGGCTTAGCTTGTGGTAAGTGTAATGTTAAAATAGTACCGGGTTTTAAAATGCTGGTAGCGCTGAGCTTATTCCACGTTGCAATATCTTTATGCGGTACATCATAAAGTTGACTAATACTCCAAATTGAGTCTCCAGGTTTAACCTGATAGTCGATAGCGATTGTAGAAATGACTTCTTCATGTTGCTCAAGGTAGGGACTTATATTGTAATCAACCAATAATGATTCCGGCATGGTTTGTGGTTGTGATAAGCGCAATTGTTCACCTACCTTAATCAAATTTGTTGTTTTATCGTTGAGAGTTTTTAGATCTTTTACAGACATTTTAAAACGCCTTGAAATACTGTAGAGGGTATCGTCTTTTTGTACTGTGTATTCTCCAGCAAAATTGTTGCGAAACAGTTTGCTTTGTAACAGCGTACGGCGCTCTATTGGCAGAAGTAAAGTATGTGGGCCATTCGGGGAACTTTGGTTTTTTAAATACCCTGGATTTAATTTATGGAGCTGATTATGGCCGATGCCAGATAAATTAGCGATCACTGAAAAATCAAATTGTTGGCCTACATCAAACTCTGTGGTGAGTGCTTTATTCGCTAATTTCGGGCGTTTTAAACCTTTTTCTGGGTGCTTTAGTAAATAGCTAAGCGCCAAAAGTTTAGGAATATATTCAGCGGTTTCTTTTGGTAACGATAACGACCAATAATCAGTTTTCTTGCCAAGCTTTTTATTTTTTTCGATCGCTTTTTTAACGCGTCCTTCACCACTGTTATAGGCGGCAAGGGCATGCAGCCAATCACCATCAAAGCGTTTATGTAAGTAACTTAAATAAGCTAATGCGGCATCGGTTGAAGCAAGTATGTCTTGGCGGCCGTCATACCATTGGTCGCTTTGCACACCAAAATGATAAGCTGTCGCGCCGACTAGCTGCCAAACACCTACCGCTTGCTCTGATGATCGTATTGTTGGTCTAAAATCACTTTCAACAAAGGGTAATAAGGCCAATTCCATCGGTAGCTTTTGTTGTTCGATGCGTGTGACGATATGGTACAAATAGGGTGCAGCACGTTTATTCACTTTAATTAGGTAATTGGGTTGTTTTAAATACCATTTTACTCGTGCAGATGTATGTTTATTGGTTTGAAATACCAGCGTTAAATTGTTGGCGATATGCTGCCATAGATCTTTCGCGCGAGGCTTTGCTAGTGGAATATTATTGACTGCTATGGGCGCAGCAATAGGGCGAGGTTCAACAGCTGTTGAATCGACAAACTCACTAGGTGCTTGTTGGGTTGTTAAATCGGGCTCGTAATGGCTAAAAATCTCCGGCCTTGCCCGTTGCTGTTCTGTTTCTTGCTGAGTTACTTGGCATCCTTGTAAGCCAATAAACAAACTCAGCAAAAGTAAATATTTCAAACTTACTTGAGCCATATAATAAAATCCTTTTACTATTTTAGCCCTATTTTGACAATTTGCTTTGTTTAAGTCCAGCTTCTAAAAACATAGAAAACGCTCTTTCACCCACTTCATCTAGCTGGTATTGCTGTTTTATCTCAGTAGGAAAAAGCGGAATTAATTCACTAACGGGCTTATCTGGTGAGGAGTTTGTCATCTCTTGAATGGTTTTTAAAAACCTTAAAGGGAGTGCAAGTTCAGCAGGTGTCAGTGGCTTACCGTGACCCGGTAAAATAGTTGTCAGTGTGGTATTTTTTTGAATATCTTGCAGCGCACTTATCCAGCTAGAAAACGAGCCATGTCCTGGGTAGGGTAAGCTGTCGACTATATCGCCACCCAATAGCACGCGACCTTGATAGGCACTAAGGGTCAGATCACCCTTAGTATGCGCTTGGTAGGGTGTAATAACGATGGGGTAGTTACCAAGGTCTAGCTGTGTTGATTCAGTAATGTTAATAGCTGGTGGGTTCAGGGTGAGCTCTCGCCAGCGAAATAAGCGTTTTTTAGCAAGTTCTAGTTTGTCGCGCCAAACTGCTTGCTGATCTTTAGGTTGATTGGCAAGGCGTTGATAGCTCAGTTCTATGCTTTTTTCATAACCATCTAATTTATCAGTCAATGCTTGCTGCATTGCAACAAACTCAGTCGCTACTTGCTGATGTACGATGAGCTTAGCTTCAGGGAACTCAGCCTGTAAAACGGCCAAGCCTAGTAGATGATCATCATGATAATGACTCGCCACTAAATAACATAATGGTGTTTTTAAGCGTTTTTTTAGCTGCTCTGCGAGCTTTTCTACTTCGGCAAAGTTACCACTGGCATCAAACATTAAGGCACATTCTTTACCCTCTATCAGCACTTGATTCGAATCGTAAAAACGCAGCTTATTTTGTTGTTGTAGAAATTGGATTTCGGGAGTGATGCTATGCCAGCTAACGCTTGCTTTGGCGCTATAACTTACGAAAAGACAGATTAAAAAAGCACAAAATCGCATGGTGTTTCGCTCGAATAGGTGTCAGTGCTGTTGATTGTAAACAAAAAAAGCGCCAGATGCGCTTTTTTCTAAATACTAAGGTGTTGGCTGAGCTTATCTATTAAGCTGTCATGTTGTTGCTCTTGTTCTGCTTGTTGCGATTTTACTTCAAGCAATTCATGACTTAGATGTAATGCTGCCATCAGCAACGCTTTTTGGTCATTGCGAACCGATGAGCGTTGTTTCATTTGCTCCACTAAGTCATTCAAATTTTGTGCAGCAGCAACTAGGGCATGCTCTTGCCCAGGAGGGCAAGAAAACTCATGTTCTTTACCTAGTAGCTCTACGGTGACCCGCTGACTTTGTGGGCTGCTCATTAGCTAGCCTGTTGAACGCTTTGTAATTTCTCAAGCAGGCCTGTCAATGTGCTGCTTGTATCTTTTTGTTTCTCTTCGTTTTCGAGTACTTCTAGTTGCAGAGTTTCGTTCTCATCTAAAAGCTTAGCGGTTTGTTCTTGTAAGCTTTTAACTTCACTTTCAAGTTCGCTGTTGCGAAGGATTAATTTGTCGATCAGTTGTTCGAGTTGGGAAAGAGTTTCGTTATTCATAAATGCGCTCATAAAACTGTGATTATTGTCATGCAAATGTAAAGGAAAGTGTCTAGATATGCCAGCATTTACGGCCGTTTTAGGGGATTTTTATTTATTATTAAGGTGTAATTCAGCGTAGCGGCTTTTTTATTCATTTATGATTCACCAAAGCGCCAGATGCTAGGATCATTTTCTGTTTATCATGTACAATATGGCTATTCATTTTTAATGCAGTTTTGCATTTGGCGATTTATAAATATGCTTAGTTATCGACACTCCTTTCATGCAGGTAACCCTGCTGATGTGCTAAAACATCTTGTTCTAGCTGAAGTTCTTAAGTACCAAACAATTAAAGACAAACCACTTGATTATGTGGACACCCACTCAGGTGCTGGCTTTTTTGAACTTGCAGGCAGTGATGCACAAAAAACACAAGAGTATTTAGATGGGATTGCTAAGCTTTGGCAGCACAACAGTGAGCATGATGCACTTAATGAGTATATTGAGCTGATTAAATCATTTAATTCAAATGGTAATTTAGATTTTTACCCAGGTTCGCCAAAAATTGCAGAGCACTTTTTACGTCGCCAAGATAACGGTTGGTTCTTTGAGTTGCATCCACGTGACTTACAGTTACTGCAAGACAACATGAAAGGTAAGCGCTCTATCCGCGTACGTGGTGAAAACGGCTTTCAAGGCTTAATAGGTTTATTACCACCAGCATCACGTCGAGCTTGCGTGCTTATTGACCCTCCTTACGAAATAAAAAACGATTACGATACGGTCGTTAATACTCTTGTTAAGGCGCATAAACGCTTTGCTACGGGGACGTACATGATTTGGTATCCGGTTGTAGACCGTGAACGAATTGACAGAATGGAGGCGGGTTTAATCGCATCGGGTATGCGTAACATTCAGCTTTTCGAGCTTGCAACAGAGGCCGATACCGACGTTCATGGTATGACTGCATCGGGTATGATAGTGATCAACCCGCCATGGAAATTAAAGCAAACGATGGATGCTGTATTACCAGAACTTGTTTCCATACTAAGCGATAGCAGTGGTTTTTATCGCAGTGAACAATTAGTTGAAGAGTAATTTCTTCAAAACAAAAACGCCCAGCAATTGCTGGGCGTTGTTAATTTAACTGTTGTTAATTCATATAAGTCGCTACGAAGGTCGCAAGTGGCTCATCACTATCATCTAACAAGGTTAACTGCTCACCATTGATTGAGTACTTAGCCGTGGCTGCAAGTGCTGCCGACATGGCCGCTTCAATATCCATTTGTGATACACACATTTTTTTGGTGCTTGCTAATGGCTTGAATGTGAGCGCCTGCTCATTAACCTCGTAACTGCCTGAGAAGTTATTACAACCTAAGTGACCATTGGTTGAACCATCGTCTTTAAACTGTACGAAAGGTTCTTTATTTTCAACGGTGATAGCCTCACCGCTGATGGTAACTGCTTTCCAATAGGTATTGGTCAAAGTCACGTCTGGCTTTTTCGCTGATACTTTAGTCACCGTTACCTTGTACAGATCGCCAGCGGCATCTTCGGCAAATGGATTATTGTGAGTGGTGCTGATGTAAAGTAATTTACCTTGATTCTCAATGCGTGCACTTACACTGTAGCGGTGACGGTCAGCAATTTTGCTTTCGTCATATTCAAGTGCTACATCATATGGTGGTGCACCATCTAATTGGATTTCTTGTTCGCTAATTACTTCAGCCTTGACATCCATTTTAGAAACATCAGCGAGCTGTACTTTTAATACTGAACCCGGAGGTAGCATACTACGATCTAAATAGGTGATTTGAGTATTCAGGGTTTTCATTGATGATTGCTCAGCTTGTGGTGCACTAGAGTCTTCACCACAGCCTGTTAAAACCAAGCTGCTCCCTAAAATCATTAAACTGCATAGAGAAGCGCGTTTGAAAGATGAAAAGGTATCCGAAGCCATGATTATTTTCCTTGCGTTTAGGGTTATGCATCATATTTAATTGCCTAGCATAAAGTTCGCTGTCTTAATCATAGCTTAATTAACAAAAAATGGGCACTAAGCCCATTTTCGTAATAACGAATCGCTTTAAGAACATAAAGCGCATAAGAATAAACGTTATTTTTTCACGTATTTGGTAAGAATAACAATACGTTGACCATCAACACGGCCTTCAATGTGTTCTGGGTTGCTCGTTAAGCCAATGTTTCTTACTGCTGTGCCACGCTTAGCAACAAGGCTGCTGCCTTTCACATCAAGATCTTTAATAAGTGTCACTGTATCACCCGCCTGCAGCACAACACCATTACTGTCGATGTGTTTAATGTCGTCATCTTCAGCTAGCGCTGTTTGCGCCCATTTTAATGTGTCTTCTTCAAGATAAATCATATCGAGTGCATCTTGTGCCCAGCCGTTATCAGTAGCTAAGCGTTTCAGCATGCGGTAAGCGACAACTTGTACCGCTGGAGTTTGACTCCACATACTGTCATTCAAACAGTGCCAATGGTTTGCAGTTAAATCAGCATTGTTTTCGATTTGATCTTTACAAGTTTGGCAGACATAAATGCATTTATCAGAATGAGCCTCTGTAACAGGCGGCACTTCGTATACAGATAGGTTATCTGTAGCGGCACAAAGTTCACATTGGTTATTACTGCGTTCGATTAGGGCTTGTTCAATGCTCATAGGAGGCTCTTTTAAGTTTACAAGGTAAGAAAAACAGCACGCATTATAGCAAAAGAGGGACTGAAGCGGAATATCCCTAATTATTGTAGGGGTATGCTTTTTGTGTATTTTTTGATTATGGCATCTAAGCGGCCAGAATTTTTAAGTTCTTTGATTGCTGTATTTATTTTTGGTAACAATGATTGATGCTCACTGCGCAGGCGAATTTTTAGATTACCTAGCGAATGTAATGCGCCAAAGCTGATATCTGCATCAAATTGCTCAGCCCAATATAATGCTGGCAGTTTATCTATTATGACGACCTCAATTCGGTGTATTTTTAGTGCCTGAATGAGCTGTTGTTCAGAGTGAAAATCAACCCGTTTAAAGCGGTTATCGTCATAATAGTAATAGCCTAAAACAGTCCCTACGGGTTGATTACGAATACTGTTGAGTTGCTGCCATTGAGCCACCGAGCTTTTTAAACTCACGAGATACTCCTCAACTGCAAACAGGGTGTCTGAGTAACTAAATTGTCGGTTTTGTTTTTCTGTCTGGCTCAGCCACTCGGGGCTTATGACATCAAAATCAATATTCCCTTGGTGAAGGTATTTGACGGTTCGTTTTGCAGGAAGCTCGACATGCTTTACTTGAACATCAGCAAGCTGCATAACTTGCTTGATCAGTTCGGGGAGGATCCCTGGATTGCTTTTGTCATCAATATAATAAGGATAGTAGTTCCCAGAGCCGGTTACATTATATTTCAGTACAGGCTGCTGCTCAGCCAAAACTGCTTGAGTAAGAAAAAGTAACAGTAAGAAAATCGAGTTAGAGAAGCGCAATGGTCTGATTGAATTCGTTTTCATGTACCTAGTTTGGTTGGGTTTTTGTTTTTTAGCAAGGCAAACATCTTTCACTATACTTATAACAATAGTAATGTGGAGTTAGCCACATTTTAGTGAGAAGTTGAATGTCAGAATTAAGTATGGAAGGTAATAAAAGTCAGAGCATGACTCAGTATATAGCCCGGCAGCCAATATTTAATGCTGATAGAAGTTTATATGCTTACGAATTATTGTATAGAGAATCGAGCGATAATGTCTTTCCGGTAGGAACGAGTGATGGCCAAGCAACGGGGCGGCTGTTTTTTAACGCGTTAATGTTGATGGGACTCGAGAAGCTAACAGGTTTTCAACCTGCGTTTATTAATCTATCGACTGACGCTATTTTGGATGACTTTCCTAAGCTGTTGCAGCCACGCAGTGCGGTTATCGAAATAGTGGAGCGGGCTACTAGCATTCCAAAAGTAGTGAACCGCGTTAAACAATTAAAACAAGAAGGCTATTTGTTCGCGCTTGATGATTATGATGGCACAGAGAAATGGCAAGATATTTTGCCTTTGATGGATTTTATTAAGCTTGAAGTTACGCAGCCGATTATCAAAACCAACATGATGATCAAAAAGCTTAAACGCAGCTTCCCAGAAACCACTATCATAGTGGAACGCATTGAAAATTATGAAGACTTTCAACAACTAAAAGCAGCAGGTTGCGACCTGTTTCAGGGCTACTTTTTTGCCAAGCCGGAGCTTTTGAGTTTTGGTAATGTTGAACCATCAAAAATTGCTGTGCTTGAATTACTTAACTGTACTGCGCAAACAGATTTAAATTTTGATGCAATTCAACAACGTGTTGCTAAAGATATTGGCCTTACTGCACGCATTTTAAAATTAGTTAATGCGCGTATAAGTAATAGCCGGCAAACAATTCGTTCGATTTCACAAGCGGTTATTTACCTTGGTGAAGATGCGATTAGACAATTTGTGCGGGTATTAGCGCTAAGCGAATTAGGCAATGACAAACCGCAAGAGCTGACCAAACTTGGTTTAACAAGAGCTAAATTTATTGCTTTGATGCTTGAACCCGGAGGTAAAGACCTAGCTGAACAAGGTTATTTAGTCGGCTTACTCTCTGTTTTAGACGCTATTTTAGATATGGAGCTTAATATCATTGCCAAAGAGTTTTCATTGGGTAGTGAGCTTTCGAGTGCACTGTTAAACTTTAATGGCATGCAAGGGGCGAGCTTACAACTTGCTAAAGCAATGGAAGAAGAGCAGTGGCACACAGCCCTTGAACTACTCAAGATGATCCGCCCAGCCTCAAAAATGGATGTGGTTTTTCAAGCTATGTATGATGCCCGCGCATACGCAGATGAAGTATTCGCAAGCTTATCATCGGTTACAGACTAAGAGCGCAGAGTTCGTTATGATGCAGACTCTGAGTATTAAAAAGGTTTGTAACTAATGCGTGTTGTTTTTCCTATACTGGCTATTTTAATTGCCTTAGTGTTACTTATTCCCGGTGTAACCCAGCCAGTGCTCACCCTTGAAGGAAAAATTGATAAATCTAAGCTTGCCAAAACAGGTATTGAAATGATTGCCGATGAAGGCGATCGCAATACCCGTAGCGTGTTAATGATGGCATCAAGCATGCTGGGGCTTGATAAGCTTGAAGGAGAAATCGATGCCTACAAAAAAACACGCAGCATTTGGGGCACCGTGAATGAGCTTGCTAATAACAAAAACTACCTTGTTGCCGCGCTTGTAGCAGTGTTCTCGATTGTCATTCCCACCTTAAAACTCCTGATGCAATTGCTTTATTGTTTCTTACCAGTGAATAGGTTTAAGTATTTGCTCGGTCAACTCATACAAGGCCTAAGTAAATGGAGCATGGTCGATGTGTTTGTGATTGCATTGATCGTGTCTTATTTAGCAGGTAATGCCGATGGGCAAATGGGCGAGTTGATAAAAATGCATGCTGAATTGGGTGATGGATTTTGGTATTTTACAGGTTATTGCTTGTTTGCTATTGCTGCCAGCAGTAGCATAAAAATAGATAAACCCTTGTCGAGTTCGTAAATTTCGGGCTACAATTTGGGCACTTAATTTTTAAGGTATGATGATGACGCGACTTTCAAGCTACTTATTGATAGCTATGATGCTGCTCACTTTTGTGGGTCAGTCAGTTGCGTCTGTTGCTATGATATGTGATATGCCACATGCCAGCATGCAAATGGATCATCATGCTAATATGAATGCTGACAGCGACATGAGTGATATGGATTGTTGCCATGAAGACGTATTGGATAACAGCGATTGTGCGTGTCCGTTCAATGCCTGTACAGCTCACTCACTCCTGCCGTTAAATGATTTAGTTGTTAAATCAATAAAGCAATCAGAAAAAGTCACCATGTTAGGCGCCAGCCAGCTTAGTTTTCACGTCAGTTCTTTATATCGTCCACCTATTACTGCTTAAGCAGGATAGGTCTGTCTAAAGTTCAGTAAAACGCTGAAGTACACCTCATTCTGCACCCAAAATCTATTGTTTTTTAACCATTTTTAAGATTTTTGGAGCATGTGATGATTCACAGCAAATTGATTAAGGCGCTTTCTCTAGGCGCAGTATTGATAACCTCAAGTTTAGTGAAAGCAGAGCCGTTGGCACTCAATCAGGTGATTGATTATGCATTGACTCACGAGCCTTGGTTACAGGCAAATAAATACCAGCAACAGGCGATAGAAGCGCAAAGCATTGCGGCAGGTACCTTGCCGGATCCAGTGTTAACCGTTGGACTCATGAACTTACCAACCGATGGCTTTGCCTTTGACCAAGAGGGTATGACGCAATTCAAAGTGGGCTTGTCACAACAATTTAGCCGAGGTGATAGTCTTGCCTTACAGCAACAAGCTTTAAAACAATCGGCTGAGCAATACCCTTGGCTTAGAGCAGACCGCCAAGCACAGGTTAAAGCTATTGTTAGCGAAGCATGGCTAAATGCCTATCGCGCACAAAAAAGCATTCAACTGATCAACCAAGATAAAGCCTTATTTAATCAACTTATTGATATTACAGAAGCAAGCTATGCCAATACACTTGGTGCGACTCGCCAGCAGGATATTATTCGCGCCCAGCTAGAGCTGACTCGGCTTGAAGATAAGCTGGTGATGTTAGAACAACAGTTTGATAGTGCCAAAAAGCGACTAGCACAATGGCTACCTATTGAAATGCTAAACGGTGCAGTGAGCGATGAAAACACCAAGGTGGCCGCAGTAATGGCTTATCAAGAGCTTGCATCATCGGGGGTGACTGAAGTGCTGATGAGCCACCCGGCAATTATCGCTATTGATCATGCTATGCGTGCTAAAAATACTCAAGTGCAAGTGGCGAAAGAAGCGTATAAGCCGCAATTTGGTATGAACCTTGGTTATGGCTATCGTGATGATACCCCGATGGGTGACTCTCGCGCTGACTTATTCTCTATTGGGGTGAGTGTTGATTTACCGCTGTTTACTGATAACCGTCAAGATCAACAAGTCAATGCGGCAATAGCTAATGCCGAGGCGGTAAAAACCAACAAGCTTATTACCCTGCAAAAACTGCAAGGTCAGTATTTTAAAGAGCTTAGCCAATTAAGCCGACTTGCTCAACGCAAAGCGCTGTATCAACAGCAGCTATTACCGCAAATGGCAGAGCAAGCGGAGGCGACGTTAAATGCTTACACCAATGATGATGGTGACTTTTCAGAAGTGATGCGTGCTCGCATTAGCGAACTTAACGCGAAAATTGATGCATTAAACATCGAAATTGATAAACAAATTACCCTCGCTCGCCTTAACTATTACGCAGCAGCAAAAGATAACCAAATAAATGCAGCACAAAGCCAAGGAGCTAGCAATGAATAACACAGTGAAATTAGTTATCGCCTTGGCGGTAGGTGCGGCATTGGCAACGGCTGTAAATAAACTAGCTGAGCCAGAGCATGCACAAATGCCAAGCGCTGAGAAAAAGCCGCTATATTGGGTGGCGCCCATGGACAGCAATTACCGCCGTGATGAACCGGGGTTATCGCCAATGGGTATGGAATTAGTCCCTGTCTATGAGGAGCAAAGTAGCGCTGAAGACAGTCCGGGTACTGTGAGGATCTCACCAGCAGTCGTTAATAACTTAGGAGTAAGAACAGCGCCCGTAAGGTTTAAATCATTACAAACGACGGTTGATACGGTTGGTTATGTGCAATACGACCAAGACCAACTCGTGCATATTCACCCTCGTGTCGAAGGTTGGATAGAAACCTTATATGTAAAAGCCGCAGGTGACCAAGTTAAGCAAGGCGAGCCACTTTATACCTTGTATTCTCCACAGCTAGTGAATGCGCAAGAAGAGCTACTGCTTGCCCTAAAACGTAACAATGCGGTGCTTATACGTGCGGCAAAAGCACGCTTAGCCTCACTGAATGTTTCTGACGATTTTATTGTGCGATTAGAGCAAAGCCAAAAGGTCAGACAGAACATTACCTTTTATGCCAAGCAAAGTGGCGTATTGGATGAGCTAAATATCCGCGAAGGCTTCTTTGTGAAGCCAGGCACAACCATGATGAGTATTGCTCACCTAGAAGAGGTTTGGGTTGAGGCTGAAGTTTTTGAGCGTCAAGCCGGGCTTATTCATAAAGGCTTGCCAGTGACGATGAGCTTAGACTACTTACCGGGCAAACGCTGGCAAGGCAAGGTCGATTATATTTATCCAACCCTTGATGAGAAAAACCGTACCCTGCGCGTGCGTTTACGCTTTGCTAACCAAGATGGCTTATTAAAACCGAATATGTTTGCTGAAGTGAGCATTACTACTAAGCCAACTGAGCCGCAATTAGTGATAGCCAAAGAAGCGGTGATCCGCACAGGTAGTCAAGACCGTGTCGTGATTGATTTAGGTGAAGGGCGCTTTAAGTCAGTCGCAGTGACGCTAGGCCGTAGTGATAATCATGATGTCGAAATTTTATCAGGCTTACTGAAAGACGATAACGTTGTGGTTTCAGCGCAGTTCTTAATAGATTCAGAATCAAGTAAGAGTTCTGACTTTATGCGTATGCAAGAACCGGATAGTGACAGCGCAATGGTGAATGGCGTGATCAACAGCATTGATCGCGAAGCCCGTACTGCCGTGATTAGTCGCGAAGCCATCCCTAAGTGGGGGCGCGGGGCTGCAACTATGGAGTTTCACTTTTCGCCGCGCATCGATATGTCTAGTTTACAAAGCGATGATGAAGTGCATTTTACCTTTAAATTGGTGGAAGGTGAGTTTGTGATTTTTGACATCATGACCATGAGCCACCCTATGCAAGGAGAAATGCAATGATAGCTGCCGTGATCCGTTGGTCAGTCGGTAATCGCTTCTTTGTATTACTGCTGTCTTTAATGTTGGCAGGTTTTGGGATGTTTTCTTTAAAGAATACCCCAGTTGATGCCTTGCCTGACTTATCTGATATACAGGTTATTGTAAAAACATCTTACCCAGGACAAGCGCCACAAGTGGTGCAAGACCAAGTAACGTTTCCTATCACTACAGCCATGTTGTCGGTGCCGGGTGCTGAAACGGTAAGGGGCTTTTCGTTTTTTGGTGACTCTTATGTATACGTTATTTTTAATGAAGACACCGACCTTTACTGGGCCCGTAGTCGGGTGCAAGAATATTTGAGTCAAGTAAGTGCTCGCTTACCGGATTCAGCGAGGCCTGAACTTGGCCCTGATGCAACAGGGGTAGGCTGGATTTACTTGTATGCGCTGGTGGATAAAACCGGTAAGCACGATATTAGCCAGCTACGAAGCTTGCAAGATTGGTTTTTAAAGTTTGAGCTGCAAACGGTGCCGGGCGTATCAGAAGTAGCGTCTGTTGGCGGTATGGTTAAGCAGTATCAGGTTAATGTCGACCCCGATAAATTGCGTGCTTATGGTATTCCGCTAAGTTTAATTCAAACAGCAATTAGGCAAGGTAACCAAGAGCGCGGTGCCTCAGTGGTAGAAATGGCTGAAGCCGAATACATGGTATCGAGCACAGGTTATATTAAAAGTGTCGCAGATTTAGAAGCCATTCCGCTGGGTACTAATGCCAATGGTACGCCACTGCAATTACGTGATGTGGCTGATATAAAACTTGGGCCGCAAATGCGCCGTGGTATTGCCGAACTAAACGGCGAGGGTGAAGTAACCGGTGGGGTGGTAGTGATGCGCTTTGGAGAAAATGCCGAAGCAACCATCAAACTGGTAAAGGAAAAGCTAGAGTCGCTCAAAAAAGGCCTGCCTGAGGGCGTTGAAATCATCCCTGTGTACGACCGTTCAAACCTAATTACCCAAGCACTTGATAACTTAAGCTCAAAGTTAATTGAAGAATTAATCGTGGTGGCCTTAGTGTGTGTGGTGTTTTTATTCCATATACGCTCATCGATTGTAGCCATTATCACGTTGCCAATGGGTATTTTAACGGCTTTTGTGGTGATGTATTGGCAAGGTATAAACGCCAATATCATGTCGCTTGGCGGGATAGCGATTGCTATTGGTGCAATGACAGATGGTGCTATCGTGATGATAGAAAATATGCACAAGCATATGGAGAAAACCCCACTGACCGACGAGAATCGCTGGCAAGTGGTGATGGACTCAGCCGCAGAAGTCGGGCCTGCGTTATTCTTTAGTTTATTGATTATTACAGTCAGCTTTATGCCCGTGTTTATTCTTGAAGCACAAGAAGGGCGCATGTTCTCGCCACTGGCTTATACAAAAACGTATGCGATGGCAGCTTCGGCGGGTTTAGCGATTACACTGGTGCCGGTATTAATGGGCTACTTCATTCGCGGTAGGGTTATTTCTGAGCAGAAAAACCCTGTAAACCGCTTATTGGTGGCAGCCTATAAACCTTTATTAAGTGCGGTGTTAAAAGCGCCGAAAACAACATTGGTACTGGCCTTGGTGTTGGCTGCTATCGGCTTTTATCCGGTTAATAAAATTGGCAGTGAGTTTATTCCTCCTCTCGATGAGGGCGACTTAATGTACATGCCAACGACTTATCCAGGTATTTCCATTGGTAAGGCCCGTGAAATCTTACAACAGACCGATAAGTTAATTGCCAGTGTGCCAGAGGTCGAGTCGGTATTTGGTAAGGTAGGTCGTGCAGACACTGCCACAGATCCTGCGCCGCTTACTATGATCGAAACCTTTATTCAGTTAAAGCCAAAGTCGCAGTGGCGAGAGGGTATGACAACCGAGAAACTGAAAAAAGAGCTCGATAATCTGGTTAAGTTCCCTGGGCTCACCAATGCGTGGGTTATGCCAATCAAAACCCGAATCGACATGCTTGCCACTGGTATTAAAACGCCTGTGGGGATCAAAGTTGCAGGTCCAAAGCTGAGTGAAATTCAAAAAATCGGTGAGCAAATAGAAGTCATCTTAAAAGATTTACCAGGCACAGCGTCGGTTTACTCAGAGCGTGTTGCCGGTGGTCGCTACATCAAAGTTGATATCAACCGTGAAAAAGCAGCACGGTACGGTTTGAACATTGCTGATGTGCAACAGGTAGTTGCCACCGCTATCGGTGGTATGAATGTGACAGAAACGGTTGAAGGGCAAGAGCGTTACCCAGTTAACTTGCGCTACCCGCAAGATTATCGCGACTCGCCAGAAGAGCTTAAGTTGTTACCGATAGTGACACCAAACGGACAGCGTATCGCATTGGCTGATGTTGCCCATGTCTTTATCGAAGATGGCCCGCCGGGTATTAAAAGTGAAAATGCACGTATTAATGGCTGGAGCTTAATCGACATTGAAGGCAGTGATATCGGCAGTTATGTTGAGCGTGCGCAACAAGCGCTGCATGAGCAACTCGAGCTACCTGCTGGTTACTCAATTACGTGGGCGGGGCAATATGAATACATGGAGCGCGCAAAAGCTAAACTCAGTTATGTATTGCCACTTACCTTGGCAATTATTGTGGTGCTGTTATACCTCAATTTTAGAAGCTTTATTGAGGTGGCAATGATCATGCTGACCTTACCGCTTGCGATGATAGGCGGTATTTGGCTGATGTACCTTGAAGGCTTTAACTTCTCGGTTGCAGTTGGGGTTGGTTTTATTGCCTTAGCTGGGGTTGCTGTGGAAATTGGCGTGATCATGCTGGTTTATCTCAACCAAGCTTATCAAGATGCGAAAGCGCAATCGTCGCAGTTCACGGTTACAGAGCTGCGCCAAGCAATCATCAATGGTGCGGGCCTTCGGGTTAGGCCAGTGATGATGACAGTTGCCACTATTATCATAGGGTTACTGCCAGTGCTCTATGGCACTGGAACGGGTAGTGAAGTGATGAGCCGAATTGCCGCCCCTATGGTCGGCGGGATGCTCAGTGCCATAGTTTTAACACTACTTGTGCTACCTGCGCTTTATTTTATATGGCGTAAACGCGACCTATAAATTTTACAGCCAGTGTGTAACTTGTACGCTTTTACTGGCTGCAAGTTACACATTTTGTTTTTAACTTATTGATATTTATTGTTTTTGTTGCTGGTGTAATTTATGCAAAGTCATATTAAATTGATTTTGATAAGGAATGCACATGCAAGTTAAAACAATACAACAAGTTTATGATTGGACCGTGTTATTTCATACTCAAATGGCAGCCAATTTCCACAGTGTTAAAGACTTACTGGACGAGCACAATCAAATGCTGGTGGATTATTACCTGCAATATGAGAAGAAACTGGCAGAAGATCTCGTTGGCTTTAAAGCCATTACAGAAATAAACACGCTTGATACCTATTGCTATGAGTATTTTGCTGAAAACCCAGAGCTAATTACTTTTAACGATATCAGCACAGATCAGCAAATTGATGAAAAGGCGATTCAGGTTTACTTAACCACGCAACACCAAAAAGTAATCGACTTATACGAATACTTGGTATCGCGAGCTGATACAGAGCAAAGTAAAGAAAAGCTCGAACGTTTACTTGAGCTTGAACATCAAGGCCTTAAGCAAATGATGCAAAGCTCTAACCGCCATATGGATATGTAATCGATTAATCTATTAATCTATTAATCAGCTTAATGAAAATCGAGTAAGAAGCCGACTTTTTTAAGGTATTTTTGCTCTTGCTGTAAGTCAGCTAAAAGCAAGGTATGTTCTTTAAGCCACTTATTGTGAAACTTTAAGAACATACTATTTTGCTTGGCTGTTACCTCAAGTTTAAAACCTTGATCGGTAATACGCTTTTGATTCAGTAGTACCGCTAAGCGCAAAATCACAATAAGCTGCAATATTTCATAATGCTGCATGGTATGCAGTGCCGGAAACTCTTCTAAGCGGATCTTTTTCCGATAAAAACGGATCATGCAACTAAGCAAGGTTTGTTGTTGCTGCGTAAAGCCAGGTAATTGGCTATTCGCCACGATATACGCGCTGTGCTTATGTATCCCTGATGAATTAACCCCTAAGCCAATTTCATGCAGCTGCGCAGCCCAATCCAATAAATTTATGTAATCTGAGTCGGTCAGATGCCATGTTTCTCTTACTTGTTCAAACAGCCACTTTGCAGTTGTCGAGACACGATTAGCATGCTCTTTATCTATGGCATTACGCTCAGATAGGTTCGCGATGGTATTTGTGCGAATATCCTTATGGGCGAGCTTTTGCTGCATTTCATGAAGCAGGCCTTCACGCAGTGAAAAGTCGCTGTACTGCATCGCTTCGATTTTAAACAGCCTAAATACCGCGATTAAAATGGCTAAACCACCACAAATACTCACTTGCCGCTCAGGCGTAAGACCTTCAATTTGCAGCGCTTGTATTTGTTTAGATGCAATAAACTGGGTTTTTAGTTCTAATAACCGCTCTAAAGTAATTAGCTCTTGCTCTGCATCATTGGCATTGATCATGGCAAGGATAGATTTAATTGTGCCAGATGTTCCCACCACAGATTGCCAGCCAGCCGATAAGTAATTAGCAAAAATTACTTCGAGTTCTTGTTCTGCGCGTACCTCAGCTTTGGCAAAGCGCTTAGCAGTGATTTGTCCATCTGCAAAAAACTGCTTGGTATAGCTAACACAGCCCATGTTGCGACTAGCAAGTAGCTTGTGCTTAAAGTGTTTACCAATGATGAGTTCAGTACTGCCGCCACCGATATCAATAACTAAGCGGTTTTCATCGTGATGAATGTAGTGAGCTACACCTTGGTAAATTAAACGTGCTTCTTCTTGCCCTGATATTACTTCAACTGGGTAAGGAAACACCTTACTAGCTTGAGTTAAGAACGAATGAATGTTTTTCGCGCGGCGCAATGTGTAAGTAGCAGCCACTTTGACATTCTCAAGGGGGAAGTCCTGTAAGGTAGTAGCAAATTGCTTAAGAATCGCCAGCGCGCGCTCTATAGCTTCTTGGCTTAAGTGATTTTTATCATCTAAACCATCAGCTAAATAAACGCGCTGCTTTTCTTTGTGTAAGATTTGCAAAGAGCCATCGACCTCTCTTGCCACCACTAAATGAAAACTGTTTGAGCCTAAATCAACGGCAGCAATTGAGGGGTAATCATTCATTATTATAGTTACTTTCCCATTTCTTAAGATGGTCATAAATGGCAATTTGCGAGCGAATTTTTTTACGATTGCCACGGCGCACATAGCTGTTTTTTTGTTCGCTATCGATTATGCGCGCTTTTGATCTATCTTTAAACTGTAGCTCAAGAATATCAATAATAAGCTGTTTTAATTTTTCATCATAAATCGGTGTGGCGACTTCAACACGGTGATCAAGATTTCGGGTCATCCAATCCGCTGATGAAATATACACTTTTTCGTTGCCATTATTATGAAACACCATCACCCGAGGGTGCTCTAAAAAGCGGTCAACGATACTGATGATACGAATATTATCGTTAACGGCAGAGGGCACTAACGAACACATGCCACGCACAATAATGCGAATTTTTACGCCGCGTCTTGCGGCAAAGTAGAGGTGATCAACCAGCTCTTTATCAACAAGGTTGTTTATTTTTAGCGTAATTCGGCCAGCCTTACCATGCTCTACATTGGTTATTTCAGCATCAATTAGCGACATAATAGTTTGTCTTGCGTTGACTGGTGATAGCATCAAGTGATCAAACTGAAATGGTTTATAGCTACTTTCGATGAATCTAAAAACGCTATCGCACTCTTCGCTAATACCTTCATGTCTGGTAAATAAACTAAAGTCAGTATAAATTTTGGCAGTTTTCTCATGGAAGTTACCCGTGCCTATATGGGCATATTTCACTATGTTGTTCTTTTCTTTACGGTGAATAACGCATAACTTACTGTGCACTTTCAATGCAGGAATACCAAAAATTACTTTAACACCAGCATTACTCAGGGTCTTTGCCCATTCAATATTGTTTTGTTCATCAAAGCGCGCTTTCAGCTCAACCATAACGGTGACGTGTTTGCCATTTTTTGCCGCATTAATTAGCGTAGAAACAAGGCGAGATTGACTCGCAACGCGATAAATATTGACCTTAATCTGAGTTACATCTGGGTCAAAAGCAGCTTGGCGCACAAACTCAAGTAAATGATTAAAGGTGTGATAAGGGTAATACAGTAAAATATCTTGCTCTGAAATGGCATCAAACACACTTGAGTGATTGTTAAAAGCCGTGCTTTGTAATGCAGGCAGTGGTTTGTTTTCTAAATACTGACGACCAACATTCGGAAACGCAATAAAATCGCGGAAATTACGGTAACGACCGCCGGGGATCAACGCATCATGTTGACTAATATTAAGACGCTTTTTCATCACTTTAAGCATTTCAGCTGGCATGCTCTCGTCATAAACAAGGCGCACAGGCTCAGCAGAAATACGTTGCTTAAGACCCTTTGACATTTTATCGAGCAAGCCTTCTTCTAGCTCATCATCCAAATTGTACTCGGCATCACGGGTGAGTTTGATGGCGTAGCATTGAATATCATCAAAGCTAAAAAAGCTGCTAAACACATCGCGAATAAAGTAGGCGATGATGTCATCTAGCATCACGATGGTTTTGTGACGGCGTGTTTTCTCTGGTGGCAAAATAACAAAGCGAGATACGCGGTCAGTAGGCACTTCCATCATGGCATAATGACTTTTTTGATTGGTCATCTCGACGAACAAATAGGTCATGGTGTCGTTGATCTGATCTGAGTAGTCTTTCTTTTCAGAGAGTAAAATCGGCAATATGTGTTGTAGCACATTGTCGTGGAAGAATTTTTTCAGCCAACTCAAATGAAATTCAGACAACTCTTCTGGTTGTTCAACATGAATATTATGCTCGTTTAAGTCATTTAAAATATCTTTATGAATTTGGTTAAACTTTTTACCAAGCTGGAGCACTTTACTTTGGATCTGATGAAGTAATATTTCGTCTTCTTCAAAGTTCGCATCAGGAATTTTATTAAGTAATATGCGGCGTTTTACATCGGCAACACGGACACGGAAAAACTCATCCATGTTGTTTGAGTAAATACCTAAAAAGCGCATGCGCTCAATAATCGGGTTCGATTTGTCTTTGGCTTCTTGCAGCACGCGTTCATTAAAAGACAGCCAACTTAGCTCTTTGGCAAAGTAATTAACGGCTTGAGAAGAAGAATGTGATGCGTTCATCTGGTTTTCCAACGTTTATAGCTAGTTAGAATGTAGAGGATGCAGATGACACAAGTATGACAAGCGTGTCAGTTTTGTGACACGCTTAATCTAACTTTAGTTGTAGAAGTGGTACTTGGTTTAAGCATCCTCAATATCAACAATTAGGTCTGTGGTAATAGACTCAAGTGCGCTAATCACTTCGTCTTTGTTCATGCCTATTGGCAAAGCAACGGTCGCAACAGCACTAAAAATTGGCACGCCCCAGTTAGGTGCACTTTGTTGTTTTGAATTTAGGTGAGTGATATTCGCCCCTTTGTGACGAATAACGCTGGCTAGCTCTTGTACAATGCCTGGTCTGTCATTACCAGTAATCACGAAATTAATTTCCTCAGACGGAACATCAGGCAAGGTATCAGTTCCACGTTCAATTCGAACTTCAAGATAAGGTAAGCTGTGAAGAGCATCTTGTAATTCTTGCAAATGTTCTTCGGGTACTGCGGCTTCGATAATTCCGGCAAAATGACCTGCAAGGTGGCTCAAATTACTTGTCAGCCAGTTACCATGATGGTTTAAAATTGTGGCAGAAATATCTTCAACTAGGCCGGGTTTGTCTGGCCCTAAAATAGTAATTACTAACTGCTTCATACTTAAATCTCTATAAAAAAGCCTCAGAAAAATGCAATAAAAGGGAGGAGGCGTTGGTTAAAAATGATTCTTATTGTTGAAAAAAATAAGTCTCATTGAGTATTGATGCTGTTTTAATGTTTGTCCAATTTTTTCACTGTAGTTATAAAAAATTAGTTATAACAATTTGTTAGCTTGATTGTGGTACTGTAATAAAAGTGCTCCACAATGACTTATTTTGGTCATTCTTTAACTTTAAAATACGTCCCTGAAATACTCGCTTTATTACACTGAATTATGACGTTTGTAACATTACTGTCATCTTGGTGAAATATAATTCGCGCAACGTTAAGTTTTAAGGGTGTTTTGATGACTTCCAATCCGAATAAACCTACCTTTCATACGGATAGAAGCCGTCTATTTAAAGACAGGTTTGCCAAGTGGGGTATTTCCGCGGGTGGCGTAATGGTGCTTGTAGCACTGCTACTCATATTCTTTTACCTTCTTTATGTTGTTCAACCTATTTTTGAATCAGCAAAAGTAGAAACACGTAATAGTGTAAAACTACAAAATGCGTCAGAAGTTGTTGGACTTGGCATTGAAGAGCAAACAGAAGTTGCCTTTTTACTCGGTGAAAAAGGTAATGTGGACTTTTACAATGTTGAAAAAGAGCAATTTGGTAAAAAGATCACCACTCTTAATACAGAATTACCAAGCGATGTAAGCAGCTTTGCAAGCTCTGCACCGTTTCAGGGGCAATACGCATACGGCCTAGAGAATGGCTCTGTTGTTGTGGTTGCGCCAAAATTCTTAGTGACATTCCCGAACAACCAACGCCAATTAACACCGCGTTTAGATTACCCGTTGGGTGATATGGCGCTTGAGGTTGACGATCAAGGTGCGGCAATCACTAAATTTGCATTTAGCCACTACGAAGATAAAACAGCTGTTGTTGCTTTAACCGCTGACAAGCGCGTTTTATTTAGCAGCTTTGTGGGTGAAGAAAACATGTTCACCGGCGAAGTAGAGTGGGTTGTTGAGCGTACTGAGCTTGATATCGAAGGTCGTGTTGATGAGCTATTAATTTCACCTGATACAACACGTACATTCGTGCGTTCAGCAAATCAAATTTACGTATATGATACCCGTTACCCTTCTGAAGTTGAGCAAATCCAACTGCTTGCAGCTAACGAAGAAAACGCGAACCTAGTTTCAACTCAGCTATTAGCGGGTGCCAACTCACTGATGCTTGCTAACGATAATGGCGAAGTATCACAGTGGTTTGAAGTAAACACTGAAAATGGCCGTGAGTTCCAAAAGATTCGTGCATTTGAAACCAGCAAGCAATCGAAACTAAATATTTTTACTGAGTTCTATCGTCGTACCTTCTTCACAGCGGGTGCTAACGGTGAGCTTGGTATTTATTACACAACCAGTGATGCAAAACTGTGGCAAGGTAAAGTAAGCGAAGGTCCAATTCAAAACTTTGCTATTTCACCACGTTCAAATGCGGCACTGATTCTTGCTGATGACGCGTTAAAAGTGATTGAAATCCATAACGAGCACCCAGAAGTAACCTGGTCTGCATTATGGCAAGAAGTGTGGTACGAAGGCTATCCAGAGCCGGGTTACATCTGGCAGTCAACGTCTGCGAGTGATGACTTTGAATCTAAGTTCTCGTTAGTGCCAATTTCATTCGGTACGATTAAAGCTGCAATGTACGCAATGTTATTTGCGGTCCCCATTGCGCTTTCAGCGGCAATTTACACGGCGTACTTTATGTCGAGTGAATTACGTAAAGTGGTTAAGCCGACTGTAGAAATTATGGAAGCATTACCAACGGTAATCTTAGGTTTCTTAGCAGGTCTTTGGTTAGCACCATTAATTGAAGAACATTTACCAGCGATTGTCGGATTATTGGTGTTGCTGCCAATTGGTATCTTATTAACTGCATTCGGCTGGAACAAACTACCGGCGTCAATTCGTCACCGTATTCCTGAAGGTTCGCATTCAATTTTACTTATCCCAGTGGTTATCTTTATTGGCTGGTTATCGTTTGCGATGAGTAACTCAATTGAGCTTTGGATGTTTGACGGTAATGTGCGTCAGTACCTAACCAATGAATTAGGTATGACATTCGACCAACGTAACTCACTAGTTGTTGGTATTGCGATGGGCTTTGCTGTTATCCCAACTATCTTCTCAATTGCTGAAGATGCGGTATTCAGTGTTCCTAAGCACTTATCAAACGGTTCATTAGCACTTGGTGCAACGCAATGGCAAACATTGGTTCGCGTAGTACTACTAACAGCAAGCCCGGGTATCTTCTCAGCAGTAATGATGGGCCTAGGTCGTGCGGTCGGTGAAACAATGATTGTACTAATGGCAACAGGTAATACACCTATTATGGACTGGAGTATCTTCCAGGGTATGAGAACACTTGCAGCGAATATCGCGGTAGAAATGCCAGAGTCTGAGGTAGGTAGCTCGCATTATCGCATCCTATTCTTAGCAGCATTTGTATTATTCATATTCACATTCGTTTTCAACACAGTGGCTGAGTTTGTTCGTCAGCAACTGCGTGAAAAATACAGTTCAATGTAGGTGGAGAGACACGACATGGTAAAGCAGTGGTTTAAGTCTGGTTCTCCTTGGATTTGGATGACCGGCGGTGCGGTAAGCATCAGTTTAATCTCGGTTCTTGGCTTACTAGCCATGATTGCTTGGAAAGGTTTAAGCTTTTTCTGGCCATCAGAAGTAGTGCAATTTGAGCTGCAAGGTTCAGTTGCAAAACAAACAGTGATCGGTGAAATTTATGACCGTGAACTAGTTGCAAAATCACGTATTGAGGCGACGGGCGTTGATTTATCTCATTACGACAAAGAGCAGCTAGAGCGCTTATTAATCAAAACCGGTAACCGTGAGTATGTTGATCTCGATTTCCGCTGGGTACTAGAGACAGACATTACATCGCGTACTGCGCCAGCAGAGCTTGCAGTATTCGAACGTAGCAAAAACGGTAACTTTTACGGTTATGTTGAGCAGGTTATTAAAGACGGTGAAGTTATCACAGATAACAAAATCGATGTGCTTTATGATCTTGTAGAGCGTGCTGTTGACCTAAATGACCAAGCGTTAGACTTACAAAATGGTGATATTGGTCATATTAACTATGAACTTGAGCGTTTACGCTTAAAAGAAAAAGCATACCAGCTTGATAACGAACTAACCGATGAGCGTGTTGCTGAGCTTGCACAAACTCGTGCTGAGTTACGTGCTGAATACACAGTGTTAGAAAAGCAGTTATTTGCACTTCGTAAAGAAGCAAAGCGTGACCAAGTAACTGTGAGAGACATGCGCGGTGAAGTGGTTACTTTACCTCTGTATCAAGTTCTTGATGTGTGGTTCCCTAATGACATGGGCTTCTTTGCTAAGCTTGGTCACTATTTTGTACAACTTGGTAAGTTTGTAGCGGATGACCCACGTGAAGCAAACACTGAAGGTGGTGTATTCCCGGCAATTTTCGGTACTGTATTCATGGTATTACTAATGGCAGTGATTGTGACGCCATTTGGTGTGGTTGCAGCGATTTACTTGCATGAATATGCAGCAAAAAATGCCGTGACTAAGATGATCCGTATCGCGGTAATCAACCTTGCGGGTGTACCTTCGATTGTATACGGTGTATTTGGTCTAGGTTTCTTTGTATACATGCTCGGTGGCAGCATTGACCAATTATTCTACCCTGAGTCGTCGCCAAGCCCAGTATTTGGTACGCCAGGTGTGATTTGGTCTGCATTAACGCTCGCAATTTTAACGCTGCCTGTTGTTATTGTTTCGACAGAAGAAGGTTTATCACGTATACCAAGTACGGTTCGTCATGGTTCATTAGCACTTGGCGCAACAAAAGCAGAAACGCTATGGCGCATCATCATTCCGATGGCAAGCCCTGCGATTATGACAGGTTTAATCCTAGCGGTTGCACGTGCAGCCGGTGAAGTAGCACCACTCATGCTTGTTGGTGTTGTTAAGATGGCACCAACACTGCCTCTTGACGGTAACTTCCCATACATACATTTAGATAGAAAATTTATGCACTTAGGTTTCCATATTTACGATGTTGGTTTCCAAAGCCCTAACGTAGAAGCGGCTCGTCCGCTGGTATATGCCACGGCATTCTTACTGGTATCAGTAATTATCGCCCTGAATATCACCGCGATTGGTATTCGTAACCACTTACGCGAAAAGTTTAGAGCTCTTGAGCATTAATACAGAATTTTTATAGGTAGACAGAGATGATTACAGTTGCACCACAAGTAAACCAAGCGAAAAGCGCGGCAAAGCTAGATTTAGATAACCTAACTGCAGAGCAAACAGCGTTAGAGATTAAAAACTTAGATCTATACTACGGTGATAAACAAGCGCTTAGCGGCGTAAATATGAACATCCCAAAAGGTCAGGTAACAGCATTTATCGGTCCATCGGGTTGTGGTAAATCAACACTTTTACGTTGTATCAACCGTATGAACGACCTTGTTGATAGCTGTCGTATCGATGGTGAAATCTTACTACATGGTCACAATATCTATGATAAGAATGTAGATGTTGCTGCACTACGAAGAAATGTCGGGATGGTATTCCAACGTCCTAATCCATTTCCAAAATCAATCTACGAAAATGTCGTTTATGGCCTACGCTTACAAGGTATTAAAGAAAAGCGTAAACTAGACGAAGTGGTTGAACAATCTTTACGTGGCGCGGCGTTATGGGATGAAGTTAAAGACCGTTTACACGATAGTGCATTTGGCCTATCGGGTGGTCAGCAACAGCGTCTTGTAATTGCTCGCTCAATTGCTATCGAGCCTGAAGTACTACTTCTGGATGAGCCTACATCGGCACTAGATCCAATTTCTACTTTAGTTATCGAAGAGCTAATTAACGACTTAAAGAATAAGTTTACCGTGGTAATCGTTACTCACAACATGCAACAGGCTGCTCGTGTATCAGACCAAACTGCGTTTATGTACATGGGTGAGTTGATTGAGTATTCAGATACCAATACGTTATTTACAACACCAAGCAAGAAGAAAACAGAAGACTACATTACAGGCCGTTACGGTTAGTTAATAAAGTTACTTGGTACCGTAAACGAAATTTATAGAGGTAGACAATGGAACATAATATCAATAAACACATTTCGGGCCGCTTTAATGAAGAGCTTGAAAATGTGCGTAACCATGTATTAAACATGGGTGGTTTAGTTGAACAACAACTAAACAGTGCACTGGATGCTGTTAGCAATGGTGATGCAGATCTTGCACAAAAAGTTCGTGAAAACGACTATAAAGTAAATGCAATGGAAGTGAATATTGACGAAGAATGTACACGCATTATTGCTCGTCGTCAGCCGGCAGCGAGTGACTTACGTCTTGTCATTGCCATTGCAAAAACAATTGCCGATTTAGAGCGTATTGGTGATGAAGCTGAGCGTATTGCTAAAGTTGCGCTAGACTCATTTACTAAAGATCAGCAAGACTTATTGGTAAACATTGAAAACATGGGTCGCCAAGTATCGAAAATGCTTCATGATGTACTCGATGCATTTGCACGTATGGATGTGCAATGTGCGTTTGAAGTACATAAAGAAGACGCTAAAGTTGATCGTGAATATGAAGCAATTACTCGTCAAATCATGACATATATGATGGAAGATCCACGCTCAATCCCGAAAATTATGGATTTAGTGTGGTCAGTACGTTCATTAGAGCGTATTGGCGACCGTTGCCAGAATATTGCTGAATACATCATCTATTTTGTTAACGGTAAAGATATTCGTCATACATCTCAAGCAGATATAGAAAAGTCGCTGTAATTAAGCCGCTACTTTTCATTATTAAATCGAGCGGCCCTAGGGCCGCTTTGTGTTTTATTGCTGATGTAAGGCAGAAAAAGCGTTCACAATCGAACACAATGCTGTAAAATTCGCAGCTGCCAAAGCATACTAATTTATAAAGGGTCAGTTATGCCTACAAATGCATTTTTAGGGGTTTTTGCTAAATCACCTATTAAGCCTATGGAAGATCACATTAAGAAAGTACATCAAGCAAGTAAAGCATTGATCCCTTTCTTTAATCACGTGTTTAAAGAAGAATGGCAAGAAGCGGAAGAAATCCGTTTAAACATTCGTAATTTAGAGCGTGAAGCTGATGAAATGAAACGTAACATCCGCCTTCAACTACCTCGTGGCTTATTCATGCCAGTTGAGCGTACCGATTTGCTAGAGCTTGTTACTCAACAAGACAAAATTGCTAACAAAGCAAAAGATATCGCAGGTCGTGTAGTTGGTCGTGAGATGATCATACCTACCGAAATCCAAACAGATTTCCTTGCTTATGTAACTCGTTGTGTTGATGCGACTAAACAAGCGTCAAAAGCAATCAATGAGCTAGATGAGCTGCTTGAAACGGGCTTCAAAGGTCGCGAAGTGACTTTAGTTGAAAAAATGCTCGTTGAATTGGACGCTATTGAACAAGACACGGATGACATGCAGATCAAAATTCGCCGTCAATTGCGCGCCATCGAAAATGAACTTAACCCAGTCGACGTGATGTTCTTATACAAGATCATTGAGTGGGTGGGCGAGCTTGCAGATATTGCAGAGCGCGTAGGTTCTCGTCTTGAGCTGATGTTAGCTCGTTAATTAAAAATCAGTTCAAACACGAAAAAAATTAAAGGTTCACACAATGGATATCATTGCAAATTACGGCACGTTATTGGTTTTAACTGCCGCCGCAGTCGGTTTCTTTATGGCTTATGGTATTGGTGCAAATGACGTTGCCAATGCCATGGGTACATCAGTAGGCTCAAAAGCACTTACAATTAAACAAGCAATCATCATCGCGATGGTGTTTGAATTCGCTGGCGCATACCTTGCCGGTGGTGAGGTTACATCTACAATCCGTAAAGGGATTATCGATGCCACGCCATTTATGGACATACCTGAGTTAATGATACTCGGTATGATTGCCGCATTATTCGCTGCAGGTAGCTGGTTATTAATTGCCTCTTTCTTAGGCTGGCCAGTATCTACGACTCACTCAATCATTGGTGCCATCATTGGTTTCGCATTGGTTGCAGTAGGTAGTGAAGCAATCCAATGGAACAAGGTAATGGGTATCGTAGGTAGCTGGATTGTTACCCCTGCTATCTCTGGTTTTATTGCTTATTTGATTTTCATGAGTGCGCAAAAGCTAATTTTTGACACTGATGCACCACTTAAAAATGCTAAGCGTTACGTGCCTATCTATATGGGTCTAGCGGGCTTCATCATGTCACTTGTAACAATCAAGAAAGGCTTGAAGCATATCGGTATTAACTTAGGTGCTGTTGAAGGTTATGCGCTTTCTATCGCGATTGCTGTTGTAGTTGCTATCATCGGTAAGATTGCGATTGCTCGCCTTAAAATCGATCCTAAAGCTGATAAGAAAATGCAGTTCAACAACGTTGAGAAAGTGTTCGCAGTACTTATGGTACTAACAGCATGTTGTATGGCATTCGCACACGGTTCAAACGACGTTGCTAACGCGATTGGTCCACTAGCTGCTGTTGTAAACATTGTTGAGCACAACGGTGAAATCGCTAAGAAAGCGGCTATTGCATGGTGGATTTTACCACTAGGTGGTTTAGGTATCGTTGCTGGTCTTGCTATCTTAGGTAAGAAAGTAATTAAAACAATCGGTGAAGGCATCACGCACTTAACACCAAGCCGTGGTTTTGCTGCTGAACTTGCTGCTGCTTCAACAGTTGTTATCGCATCAGGTACTGGTTTACCTATTTCTACTACGCAAACACTTGTAGGTGCGGTACTAGGTGTTGGTATGGCACGCGGTATTGCGGCTCTTAACATGGGTGTTGTAAGAAACATTGTAGTTTCTTGGGTAATTACATTGCCAGTTGGCGCAGCCCTTGCTATTGTTATTTTCTATGTACTGAGAACTGCCTTCGGGGTATAAAAAGTACTAAAAGACTTTTAGCTTGAAAAGATCTCAATGCCTTAGGTATTGGGGTCTTTTTATTTGCAGGTAGAGAATGAATAACTTACCAAGTATTAAACAACTACAGTATTTATTAGCAGTCCACCAACATCAACACTTTGGCCGCGCAGCAAGCGCCTGTTTTATCGGTCAATCAACCTTAAGTAGTGCAATTCAAAACTTAGAAGAAACCTTAGGTTGCCAACTTATAGAGCGTGAAAACCGCAGCTTAATGTTTACCGCAATTGGTGAAGAGGTTGTCGAAAAAGCACGTAAGATTATTGACGACACCCTTAGCCTTAAAGAGCTGACAAAGAGTTTTTTAACGCCTTTGAGTGGCACTCTCACGCTTGGTGTGATCCCGACGATTGCCAGCTTTATTGCTGCGCCTTTATATCATTTCTGCAAACAGACCTTTACCGAGTTAGAGCTAGTGCTAGTTGAAGACACCAGTGACAAACTGCTCGACAAACTTGAACATGGCCAAATTGATATGGCATTACTCGCTTTACCGTATGACACGGAAAAGTTTCATACACAAGTACTTGCTAAAGATCACTTCAGCCTAGTGCATCATAAAGATTATACTCCAGCAGATGGTGTGGAAGATTTTAATCTTTTACCGGATGCGAGTGTGTTCTTACTAGAACGTGAGCACTGCATGACTGGCCATGCACTAAGTGCTTGCCACTTGAATCGCTCAAGTTGTATTAACCCATTTGAAGCGGCAAGCTTACATACGCTATTAAGTATGGTTGAACACCAGCTTGGTGTTACTTTTTTACCACAAATGGCTATCAATGCAGGCATTTTAGATAAAAAAGAGATGGTCGCAACACCATCGCAAAATGATGCATATCGAGATATTGGTATCGTGTGGCGTAAAACCACGGGCCGGATCAGAGACTTTAGGCTATTTAGCCAGCAGCTAGAGCTGTTTCTCAATAAGCAATGTAGCTTAGACGGTCAGTGTGACAACGAATAAAACCTCTAAATAAAGAACCCCAAATAAAAAATATTTGGGGTTTTTTATTATTTAAGCAAACTATTTTTTTCCTTCCCTCGACTAACATAATAACAAAACCATTAAAGGCAGATCAGATGACGAGGCTAGTTTGTTTTTTCAATCACTTGAAACACTAATTGCTAAAGCGCAACAGGGCAATAAACGGGCGTGGTTGAAATTAGTCAAGCAGCACGAAACACAGGTATATAACTATTGCCTAAGGATGTTAAGTCACCCTGATGATGCAATGGATTTAATGCAAGAAGTGTTTATTTCTGTTTATAAAAGCTTACCGAGCTTTCGTGGTGAATCGAGTTTTAATACTTGGCTCTATCAAATTGTGCACCGGCGTAGTGTTGAATATTACCGCCGCCGTAAGCTGCATCAAGGTTTAGACGATATACCAGAAGAAAGCTGCGAGCATAGTGAGTTAGAAACCAATCAACTGCAATCTGAGCAGCATCATGAACTCAAAGCAATGATGAACAATTTACCCTGGGAGCAACGCTTGGTGGTGGAGTTAAAGTTTTTTCAGCACTGTACATTTGAAGAAATCGCTGAGCAATTAGGTATTTCGACCAATACAGCTAAATCAAGACTATACAGTGCTCTAGGCAAGTTAAAAGTGCATTTGGAGGCCCTAGATGGCTAATTTAGATTCATTATTTACCGCATGGTTAGAGGGCGAAAGCCTAACTGATGAGCAAATTGCGTTGCTACAAGCCAATGCTGAGTATGCATCAATGATGAACAATGCAATGCAGTGGCAACAACAAAGTCAACATTATGAAACGGTACCCGTACCAAATTGGGATCGAGAATCTACGATGCCCAAAGTACAAAAACAAAGTCTGTTTTTTGGTGCTGGGGTGTGGGCAGTGGCTGCGTCAATAGTATTTTGCGCGTGGGTTTTTGTTAGTAATCCACAGCAAGGAAACCAGCAGTTACTAGAGCAAGTGGCCAAGCAAACCAATTTATTAGAGTCACAACAAAAGCAAATTGATCAGTTACAAAATATCATTACTGCGCAAAACGAAGTGCAGCAACAGCAGATGTACCAACTGGCCAAAGAAGCGATTAAAACCGGGCGAGTAGAGCGCCAAGAAGATATTGCCAGCGTGCTGGCTTATATCAAAACACAGCGTGCCCAAGACCAAGCGTACTTACGTATGCAGTTAAATGATTTAGCAGAGCAAGTGGAAGGCGGACCATTGCCAACCGTTGCCAACAATTTGGAGTATTAAGATGTCAAAATACAAATCAACTACGACTGCATTATTGCTTTGCGCAGCAGTAAGTGTGCAAGCACAAGCAAATGATGAATTGGATAAAATCCAGCGTGAAGTCGGGATTATGGAAAAGATTCTCTCAGCGGCGTTAAAACAAGATACTGATAACAAGGTAAGGAATGTCTCTTCGAGTTATTTGCAGCATCAAGGCGTGGTGTTTAGTTTTGATGTACGAGGCAGTTCACGCTGGTCTACAGTGTTTGCCTCTGTGCCCGATGCGCCGTTGCCACCAATGCCTGATATTGATTTTGAAGAACTCACTGAAATTGAAGTACTAGGCGAGCATGTGCAAGTGATCAGCGATGCAGTAGTCGTGAAAACGCAAGAAGCCTACCAACAAGCTATGGAAGTGATGCGCGAAAGTGCAGAGCGAGTACGTGAAGTGGCTGAGCAAGAGCGCGATGTAAGCCGTGAAATTCGTGATCTTGAACGTGAAAAGCGCGACCTTGAATTTGATCGTCGCCACGATAAAGATGCCAAAGAGCAAGAGCTCGAAAAACGTAAACAAGCATTACAAGCATCGATTAAAGAGCTTGAAAAGCAACAGCTAAAGTTATCACAAAAGCAGCAGCAAATGCGCAAAGAGTTAGCTGAGAAAAAACAAGCCCGCGTAAAAGAGCAAAAGCAACAGCTAGCAGCCCTAGCACAGCAAGTAGATAAAAGCTTATCTCTGACTCTATGTGATTATGGTAGCGGTTTAAGAAGTTTACCTAACGATGAACATGTGAGCTTTATCATCCGTGGTGTTAGCGAAGGTAAAACTGAACAAGTAAAAGTGTTTAAAAAGTCTGACATTAAAAAGTGTGTGGTTGGCGATATAAAAGCCGCGCAATTACTCGAAAAAGCATCAAGTTATAGTTTTTAAATTCTCCCAACTAAAAAAGCAGCCTAAAGTGGCTGCTTTTCATTCATTGAAAATGGTTTTAAGTCGGGTAAAAACAACAAGTAAACCCACACGACTAAGTTAAAGTAAGGTACTAAACCTAACCCTGTAAAGGTTTTTACCGGATACCCTTTTAAGCTCGCATTACGGTAACATTGATACGCTATCCCTAGATTTACAATCAGCAACAAAACGATTAGTTGTGTCATCACTTTTCTCCATTATACCGCCAATACATGGACTTAACGATGTTAAGCTATGCTTAGTATGTTTAATATAATAAGTAATGTCATGTTTATTATAGATAATCACCATAAAAACACGACATTTAACCTTGCTATGGATTTAAGTATAGATGAGTATTGTCAGTATGGAAGCAAAATTTCTTAGAAAAAATGTTTAAAAATGTATCAAGCTTTGCTCTAAATAGGCTAGATAATTGTTAGTTAAACAGATTATTTTCAGATATTTTTTTAAGTTCAGCCGTTATTTTTTCAACAGGCATCGGGCGAGCAATGAAGTAACCTTGCCCATAATCTACGCCGATATCTTTTAGTGCTAAGAATATTTCTTTGTTTTCAACATATTCAGCAACAGAGCGCTTATCAAGCGAACGGCTAATATCATTAATCGCTTTTACAAGCGCTAAATCGATTGGGTCGTTCAGCATGTCGCGAACAAATGAACCATCAATTTTTACATGTTGAGCCGGTAATTGTTTAAGGTAGTTGAAGGTACTAAAGCCTGTACCAAAGTCATCAATTGAGAAGTGACACCCTAAGCCGTTCAAACGCTCGATCATGGCACGGGTTGCAACGAGGTTATTAATACTCGCAGACTCTGTGATCTCAAAAATGATACGTGTTGGTTCAACAGCATATTCTTTTAAGCTCGACTCTATATGAGGCAGTAAGCGTTCATCTAAAAACGACTGTGCTGATAAGTTAATTGCTATTTGATTGAGCTCCGGGTACTCGGCAACACTCTTAATTGCATTACGAATAACACATTGATCCATTAAAAATGTATCGTTTAGAAGTTCAAGAGCTGGGATAAATTGATTTGGGTAAACAATTTCATCGTTTAATTTTAAGCGTAATAGCGCTTCAAAATAGGCAACATGGCCGCGCTTAAAGTCCCAAATAGGCTGATAGTGAAGCTCGATAGCATCGTGCTGTAATGCCTGACGAATACTGTGCCCCCACTCTAAACCCGCTTGTAAGCTATTGTGGCTGGAGTCTTCTTTAGAGTAGCAATGAACGAGGTTACGTCCTAAGCTTTTTGCTACATAAAGAGCGATATCAGCTTGTTTTAAGCATTCACTTGGATCGTTATTTTGCTCAGTGATTTGTGTTAAACCAATTGAACAGCTAATTGAGTACTCTTGGCCTTCTGAATGAAAACGGTGTTTTTCAATCGCCATGCAAATGCTTTCTGCAACCAAGTGTGCATCGAGTAGGTTCGTATTTTTTAAGATCACGGCGAATTCATCACCACCGATGCGGCACACTAAGTGCTCATCACTGATATTCGCTGTAAATAACTGAGCAACTTCTTTTAGAACGATGTCGCCTTGTTGGTGACCTTTACTGTCGTTGATGATTTTAAAGTGATCTAAGTCGATATAAATCAGGGCATGCTCTGTATCGTTACTGGTGTACTTGGCTTTACAAATACGTTGTAATTGTTGGTCAAAGTAATAACGGTTATGCAGCTCTGTGAGCGTATCGTGCAAGGCTAAATGACGAAGTTGTAGCTCTGCCTGTTTACGCTCATGAATGTTATCGATAGTGGCGGTAATAGTCGCTGAGTTTTGGCTATTTTTTATTAGTTGTAAGCGACATTCAACCCAAATGGCATTACCATTTTTATGTTTTAGCTGGATCTCTACCTGTTGCTGTTGCTCACCACCAAGCAAAATACGCTGAATGGTATCTTGTAGCTTTGTTTTGCACTCCGGTAAGCAAAAGTCTGTTAGTGACTTTGCTAAACTAGATTTTATGCCATAGCCCGTTAAATGCTCCCAAGCTGGGTTAATAAAGCGAATATTACCCTCTTGGTTAAACTCAAGCACCACCGTATTTAGGTGTAATAAAATACGTTGGTGGGCAGAAAACAGCTCTTTATAACGGCTTTGACTTTGGCTTAGTTGTTCTACTTTTTGTGCAAACTCTGCGTAGCTCACCATGAAATCTTCACGACGAGCAGCGTGGTCACACACTTTGCTTAATAACGAGTGATCGTAAGGGGCGCGAATAAAATCAGTAACGCCAGAAAGTAACAACTGCTCCGCGTAATCTGCATCATTGTTATCAATGATGGTTACAATCGCTTGTTTTGGGTTGTGTTGTAATATTTCGCTAATTAACCCAGCTGCGGTATCAGAATGAGACTCGGTGGCGTCAATCAATACAATGGCAAATTTTTGTTGTAAAAAAGTAGCTAGCGTCGCTTTTGTAGACGTGGTGTGAGTAATAGCAAAACTGAGTTTAAGCTGCTCGCTAATATCTTTTGCTTTGCGACTATCGGTTTCAAGTAGCAATAAATTGAGGCGGCTACTTTTTTCAAGATGGGTTGATAACACGTTGGCTAACATTTGCGGCAGCATATCTTGGCGCTCAAATGGCAATACGGCATCAATGCCATAGCTGCGAGCCGTGGTTTCGGCTATACGTTCACAATAAATTGGTGGAGTAAGTAAAATAGGTGTGTTTTTTGGTGTTTTTAATAACCCTGAACGGATCATGCGCGAAAAACGCCAACCATCAATCTTACCAACCTCAAGACCGGTAATGATAATATCCACTGGGTGGCTTTTAAGAATTTTTAGCGCATCTTGAGAGTCACTGGCTTCGATAAACGTGAAGACATTAAGTTTGTTTAATGTGGTCTTAATTGTTTCACGCTCAGCAACGCTTGCGTTTAAAATTAGCAGTTTCAACTGCTTTGCCATGGCGCTACTACCTCTTACCTAACCCATGTTTATTGAATAGGCTAGAATAATGACATTTTGCCTAATCTACAAGCAAACTTTACCTAAAAGCGGTTAATAAGCACTTAAGTGTGTAAACCTGTAAACGGCCATTAACTTGGTCTAGGGCTTTGCTTGAGGTAGTAGGCGTATCAGAGTAAACTTGGCGCGTTTTTATTAATGAGAGATATGCTCTATGCGCGTAGCTGATTTTAGCTTTGACCTTCCTGATGAATTAATTGCTCGTTTTCCGAAAGCAGATCGAACTAGCAGTCGTTTACTGACGCTTGATGGCCCATCAGGGCAAGTTGAGCATAAAGTATTTAGTGATATTTTATCGCTCGTTAATGAAAATGACTTATTAGTTTTCAATAACACCAAAGTGATCCCTGCTCGCATGTTTGGGCAAAAAGAATCAGGCGGTAAGCTTGAGGTGTTAGTAGAGCGTGTACTTGACGAACACCGTGTGCTTGCGCATGTACGAGCTAGTAAATCGCCAAAACCAGGCTCAAAAATCATTCTAGAAGGTAAAGCAGAAGCAACCATGGTTGCGCGTCATGGCGAGCTTTTTGAGCTTGAATTTGCCAAAGACGAAAATGTACTCGATATCCTAAACGACATCGGTCATATGCCATTACCACCTTATATTGACCGCCCTGATAATGAGTCAGATCGTGAGCGTTATCAAACTGTTTATGGTGAAAAGCCAGGTGCCGTAGCCGCGCCAACAGCTGGCCTGCATTTTGATGATAAATTAATGGCAGCCTTAAAAGACAAGGGCATTAACATGGCCTTTGTGACCTTGCACGTGGGCGCTGGTACATTCCAGCCTGTGCGCGTTGACTCAGTTGATGAGCATGTTATGCACTCAGAGTACATCGAAGTACCAGATGAAGTGGTTAAAGCGGTAGCCGAAACGAAAGCAAAAGGTGGTCGTGTAATCGCTGTAGGGACTACATCAGTCCGCTCATTAGAGTCAGCAGCTAAAGTGCACGGCGGCAAACTAGATACTTACTTTGGCGATACCGATATCTTTATTTATCCGGGTTATCAGTTCAATGTGGTTGATGCCATGGTGACAAACTTCCATTTACCTGAATCAACGTTAATCATGTTAGTAAGTGCCTTTGCAGGTCAAGAGAACATAATGGGTGCTTACCATACGGCTATTGAGCAGAAGTATCGCTTCTTTAGTTATGGTGATGCGATGTTCTTAACGCGCAAATAACGTTAAAAAGCCCAGTTTTTGAACTGGGCTTTTTATTTTCGAATTTAGCTCAATTAATAGTAATAAACCTGCAAACAGGGTAGAATCGAGCGGTTAAATTATAGCTTGTTGGACTGTTTTTCCGACACTGAGGATAATATGAAATTTGAATTAGACCGCACTGACGGTAAAGCGCGCCGTGGCCGCTTGATTTTTGAACGTGGTGTTGTAGAAACGCCAGCATTTATGCCGGTAGGTACTTACGGTACTGTAAAAGGTATGACGCCTGACGAAGTGAAAGATACTGGTGCACAAATTTGCCTAGGTAACACTTTCCACTTAATGCTGCGTCCTGGTACAGAAATCATTAAGCAGCACGGTGACTTACACGACTTTATGAATTGGGATCGTCCAATCCTAACTGATTCAGGCGGTTTCCAAGTATTCAGCTTAGGCGCAATGCGTAAAATCACAGAAGAAGGCGTGATGTTCAGCTCACCAGTTAATGGTGAAAAAATCATGCTTTCGCCAGAAAAAGCGATGCAAGTTCAGCGTGATCTAGGCTCTGACATCGTGATGATCTTTGACGAATGTACGCCATACCCTGCGACTGAAAAAGAAGCGAAAGATTCTATGGAGTTGTCACTTCGTTGGGCTAAACGCTCAAAAGAAGGTCATGGTGATAACCCAGCTGCGCTGTTTGGTATTATCCAAGGTGGTATGTACCCTGAGCTTCGTGCACAATCGCAAAAAGGCCTAGAAGAAATCGGCTTTGATGGTTATGCATTAGGTGGTTTATCGGTTGGTGAGCCGAAAAACGAGATGATCAACATTCTTGACCACTGTGCTTACAAAATGCCTGAAGACAAGCCTCGTTACTTAATGGGCGTTGGTAAACCAGAAGACTTAGTTGAAGCGGTTCGCCGTGGTATCGATATGTTTGACTGTGTGATGCCTACGCGTAACGCCCGTAATGGTCATTTATTCGTAACTGGCGGCATTGTTAAAATTCGTAATGCAGTACATAAAACAGACACCGGTCCATTGGATCCTGAGTGTGATTGTCATACGTGTAAAAACTATTCACGTGCATACTTGCATCATCTTGATAAATGTAATGAAATCTTAGGCGCACGTCTAAACACGATTCACAACTTACGTTATTATCAACGCGTGATGGAAGGCTTACGTAATGCCATCAGTAATGGCAAACTAGACGAATTTGTTGCAGATTTTTATGCACGCCGCGGCCAAGAAGTGCCAGAGCTTGCAGATACATCAGATTAAATTTTTAGAAAAATTAAAGAGGAAGTGAAATGAGTTTATTCATCTCAAACGCCCACGCAAGTGCGGCAGGTGCAGCACCAGCAGGTGGTGGCATGGAAATGCTAATCATGTTGGGTATTTTCGGTCTGGTATTTTATTTCTTAATCTACCGTCCACAAGCTAAGCGTGTAAAAGAGCATAAAGCCCTAATGAGCGCAATGGCGAAAGGCGACGAAGTACTAACGCAAGGTGGTTTAGTAGGTAAGATTGCTAAAATCGCTGATGACAAAGACTTCATCGTGATTTCATTAAACGACCAAGCAGAAGTAACAGTACAAAAATCAGCTGTTTCTGCAGTATTGCCAAAAGGCACTATGAAGTCGCTATAACAATAAAAATAAGGACTCACACGTGTTAAACAAGTTTCCATTATGGAAGTATTTACTTGTTCTTGTAGTGTTAGTCGTTGGTATTTTATATGCCTCTCCTAACTTGTATGGCCGAGACCCGGCCATACAAGTATCGGGCACTAAAGGTACTGATGCTGACCTCAGCGTACTCGATAAAGTAAATGCGACTCTCAAAGAACATAACGTTACTGTTAAATCAAGCAAACTTGAAGATGGACAAATCCTCGTTCGTTTTAAGAATGTTGAAGACCAACTAAAAGCGCAAGATCTACTGCGTGATTCCCTTAGTGAAGATTATATCTCTGCAATCAATATGGCACCTGCTCAACCAGAGTGGTTAAAGTCACTGGGTGGTAACCCAATGAAACTAGGCCTAGATTTAAGCGGTGGTGTTCACTTTACTATGGAAATCGACATGGCGACGGCGGTTGATACTCAGCTTGAGCAAATGGAACAAGATTTCAAAAGTGACTTACGTGAAGAAAAACTACGTTATCGCACTATTCGCCGTGTAGCGAACAGCGAGCGATTACGTGTTGAAATGCGTAACGAAGAAGATAAAGACGCAGCAGAGCGTTTCTTATCAACTCGTTACCCATTAAACGTTTACGTTGATGATAGCAGCAGCGACAATGCTTTTTATGCCAGCATGAGCGAGCAAAAGCTAAAAGAAATTCGTGACTACGCTATCAAGCAAAACGAAACGATTATCCGTAACCGTATTAACCAAATCGGTGTTGCAGAGCCTAACGTACAGCGCCAAGGTGCTGAGCGTATCATCGTGCAACTTCCGGGTGTACAAGATACAGCGCGTGCTAAAGAGATTCTAGGTGCAACAGCAACTCTAGAATTCCGTGAAGTTGACGAAAACGCAGATGCAAGTGCAGCGCTTCAAGGCCGTTTACCGCCTGGTACAGAAATGATCATGGCGCGTGAAGGTTACCCAGTGGTTCTTAAGCAGCGCATCATTCTTGAAGGTAGCCACATCACTGGCGCGCAATCAGGTATGGATGAGTATCAACGTCCACAAGTTAGTATTACGCTAGATAGCAAAGGTGGCGCAAAAATGAATGCGTTCACTAAGCGTGCTATCGGTAAACGCATGGCTACAGTATTTATCGAATACAAGCCATCAGGTAAAACAGATGAAAACGGTAAAGCACTTCCGCCAATTAAAGTGGAAGAAGTGATTAACGTGGCGACCATTCAAGCGCGTCTTGACCGTTCATTCCGTATTACAGGTATCGATAACCCAGCTGAAGCACATAACCTTAGCCTATTACTTCGTGCTGGTGCACTGGTTGCGCCAATTCAAATCGTTGAAGAGCGCACGGTAGGTCCAAGCCTAGGTCAAGAGAACATCGAAGCGGGTATGACTGCCGTTGTGCTTGGTTTCGTGTTTGTACTGGTATTTATGCTTATTTACTACAAAGGTTTCGGCATGGTGGCGAATATCGCTCTGGGTGCCAACCTAGTATTAATTGTTGGTGTGATGTCGCTTATTCCGGGTGCTGCGTTAACGTTACCGGGTATTGCAGGTATCGTATTAACCGTCGGTATGGCGGTTGATGCCAATGTACTTATCTTCGAACGTATTCGTGAAGAACTTGCTGATGGCCGTAGTCCACAACAAGCCGTTCATTTTGGTTACGACAGCGCGTTTAGCACCATTTTAGATGCTAATATCACAACACTTATCGCAGCAGTGATCCTATTTGCAGTGGGTACTGGTCCTATTGCTGGTTTCGCAGTAACGCTAGCGATTGGTATTATCACCTCTATGTTTACAGCCATTGTTGGTACCCGTGCGGTAATCAACTTATTCATTGGCGGTAAGCGTATTGATAAGTTGTCGATTTAGGAGTCAGCATGCAAATTTTAAAACTCGGTGGTAAAACACTCCCGTTTATGAAGTTAAGAAAGTTTGCCATGACATTATCAACTTTGTTGATTTTGGCTTCTTTCGTGTCGTTTTTTACTAAAGGCTTAAATTTTGGTCTCGACTTCACTGGCGGTACCGCTGTTGAGGTAGGCTTTACACAAGCACCTGATCTTAAAGAAGTACGTGATGCAATCACTGAAAGTGGCTTTGAAGATTTCTCAGTGCAACTGTTTGGCTCAAGTAAAGAAATTCTAGTGCGTCTTGCTCCGCAAGGTGCTGGCGTAAAAGCAGAAGTAATTGGCAACCAAATCATTACGGCATTACAAAAAGTTGAGTCGACAGTAGAAATGCGTCGTATCGAATTTGTTGGCCCAAGTGTTGGTGAAGATCTAAAAGAGCAGGGTGGCCTTGCCATGTTAACTGCGCTTATCTGTATCTTAATTTACGTTGCGTTTCGTTTTGAATGGCGTTTTGCGGTAGGTGCTGTATCAGCACTATTACACGACGTTATCATTACATTAGGCCTATTCTCAGTACTAGGCCTAGAGTTTGACTTAACGATTCTTGCGGCGATTTTGGCGGTAATAGGTTACTCACTCAACGATACCATCGTTGTATCTGACCGTATCCGTGAAAACTTCCGTAAAGTGCGCATTGATGACACGATTGAAATTATCGATATTTCATTAACGCAAACGTTAAACCGTACCCTAGTAACATCAATCACCACTATCCTAGTATTGATTGCGTTATTTGGCTGGGGTGGTCAAACGATCCACGGTTTCGCAACTGCATTACTATTTGGTGTGTTCATCGGTACTTATTCATCTGTTTATGTTGCTTCAGCTGTTGCAATTGCAATGGGTGTAAGTAAAGAAGACTTAATTCCTGAAGTAATTGAAAAAGAAGGCGCGGATCTCGATCCTATGCCTTAATCAGTGATACAAAAAGAAACCGCCCTAGGGCGGTTTTTTTATTTTTAAACTTACTCTGCCTGATACTACTTGGCCTTATAACTACTTAACACCGCCTCCATAATCTGCTCAATTGCCACTCCCGCATAGAGTTGGCTGATGTAATATTTATATTCATTACAAAATGACTCGTTCTCAATAATTGAGCCGAAAATGCTCGGTTGCTCAAGAAAAGCAAGTGGTGAAATGCGTGATGCATGAGCAGCCTGCTGTAATGTTTCAGCCATATCATCGATAACCTCTAAAGGCTGACCTTGTTGAGACGAATGCGTGTCGCTGTATAAGCACCAAGCTGCAATTATTAAATTAGCAATCGCACTATTTCCACCAATTTTAAGGTTCTCTACTATCGTAGGTACTAAAAAGGTGGAGACTTTACTTGCGCTTTGAGAGCAAATTCGTGCAAGGCTATCCTTGATGTTAGGGTTTGCAAATCGAGCTATCAGTGTTCGCTTATAATCACTTAGATCAATACCAGGTACGTCATCTAAAATCGGTGTTACTTCGTTATCCATGAAGTTGCTTACCACTGTAGCAAATAAGGGATCTGAAATTGTTTGCTCTATGGTTTGATAGCCACGCAAAGATCCGAGTATTCCCATAACAGTATGGCTTGCATTTAATAAGCGAATTTTCATGGTTTCATAAGGCGTTACATCATTGACTATTTGCGCACCTACTTTCTCCCAAGCTGGGCGTTGTTGACAAAATTTATCCTCGATGACCCATTGGTGAAAAGGCTCACACGTGACAGGCCATGAATCAATCACTCCCAGCTGTTCTGCTAGAGCAATATCTTTATCTGTGGTTGCAGGCGTAATACGGTCGACCATTGCATTAGGAAAGCTAACTTGATTTGCGACCCAATCAGCAAGCTCTGAGTCATATGAACTAATGTAAGTAACTAACATTTTTCGTATGACATCACCGTTGTGTTGAACATTATCACAAGACTGAACTGTAAACGGTTTTTGCCCACTCTTTCTGCGGCGATCTAAAGCTGCAGCAAGGTAGCCAAAAATCAGCTTTGGCTTGTTTGGGTTTGCTAAATCATGTTGTATATCTGGGTTTGAAAAATCGAACTCGCCGGTAGATGGATCATAATTATAACCGCCTTCGGTTATTGTTAATGAAACAATCTGGGTTTCTTCAGCGGCCATTTTACTTATAACAGCTTCTGGATCATCCGGCGCTAAGAGAAAATCGGTTAAACAGCCAATTATTTGCGTATCAGTTTTGCCATTTGGGTGCTTTACCAATAGGGAGTACAGATAATCTTGTGCTTCTAAAGATTGCTTTATAGCCCGATCAGCCTCGCGTAAGCCTATACCGCAAATGCCCCAACTTAGATCGCCAGTATGGTTGATGTAGTTATCATTATAGAAAGCTTGATGAGAGCGGTGAAACCCGCCCACACCAACATGGACAATCCCAGCTTTTAGTGATTGTCGGTTATAACGCGGCACTGATATAGATGTAGGAAAAGAGCTCAGTGTTGAGTTATTTAAAGAAAGTGCGCTCATGTTTTGCCCCCGAGCAGTTAAACGGCTGAAAATTGTTTTTTACGCTGCATAGCCCAATACGCACTCGCGAAGTAAATGATGGTACAAGCGAATCCACTATTGAAAAATAACGTTCTATTGTGTTCATAGGAAGCAACATCTGGTGAGTTGAACATGGCATTTGCTGCTAGCACCACAGTAACACCTAGACTTAACCAAGCAACCGCAGTGAGTACTTTGGTTAACAGGCGCTGATCAAGAATAAATGCTGGCTCATTGGCTGCTTGTTCGGCGTGAAATCTTTCTACTTTTTTATCAAAATTAGCTAGCTCTGCTTCTTCTTCAGGATACTTCTGCGCAGCGCCATTTCGTTTTGCTAATAAAATATATACGACAATACTGAATACCCAAGTTGGTAAGAAAAGGTAGTAGAATGGGATTATATTGATCGCGTTTAGTGTAAATCCGAACACTAGGCCAAGTGCCCACGCAATAACAGCCGCAGAGCTATGCTCAAGCTTTTTGTAGGTGACCCAATAACGAGTTAGACCTATCTTTGGAAATAAAAAATGTTCAGCAAAAACGATAGCGCCAACAGGTACGACTAAAAGTCCTGCGTATGTAAGAAGTGGCAGTAGCTTAGTAAATACAAATGGAAAGCAAGCAATTAAAACAGTAACAATGCCCACTAAAAATGTCGTTCTGGTACGCGAAAGGTTACTAAATATAGCTTGTGCAGCAAGACCAGCTCGGTATAAGTTTGCATTTGCTGTAGTCCAACCTGCAACAATAACAATAACTAACCCAGATAACCCAAGTGCATGGAACGCAACATCGCCAGGATCTAGCTCAGTAATCGACTTTTTCACCAAAACTGCTGTACCCGCACCCATAATGCCTGCAGAGATCCAAGCGATATAGTGACCAAATAACATACCGGCTGATGTGCATAAGCCATAGCTTTTTTTCTTCGCGTAACGCAGCAGAGCCATGTCTATTAAACCAAAGTGAGTGATGGTGTTTGCTGCCCAAGAGAAACCAATGACTTCTAATAGTCCTATGCCTGGCTCACCATTGGCATCTAACCCAGTCCATACAGAGACACTGCCAATGTGCATGAAGTCTCCCCAACTCGAGACAGAGGTTTCACCAATGACCGAATTGGCAAGTTCAGGCATGAGTACTAATGGACCGCTGATGAACATAACAAATAACCACGGAGCACAAATACCTGAGAATTGCGATACAGCGTTAAAACCATACATAGCAACCAATACAACGATAATGCCTACGGCAAGAACGACCATGACAAACCATGCGTTTGTTGGATACCAATTTAATTGCGCGGGAATATCAAGTGCAAAGCGAACAGCCGTTGCAGAAACGGTGATCATAGCAGCAGAAATAACCGTAAAGATTATGACGTTCGCCCAGTTATATAACCGGGTCATTGAGTTTCCTGCTATTTTTTGAAGGTACGTATATAGACTCAGGCGTGTTTCAACAGCAATTGGGGTGGTGATTAGTGTCCAGCTTAGCACGGCGAGAATATTACCAATTAGCAAGCCAAGCAGAATATCCGTCATGGTTGCGCCAAGTGCGACAAAGGTTGCGCCAAATACAAATTCAGTAGCAGCAACATGCTCTCCTGCGTATAAACCTAAAAAATGTCTCCATCCTTTGAGCTTATGTTTTGCAATAGGTAATTGCTCTTCTTCTATATGGTTTAGGTCTTTATGATTAGTATTCATAAGTAACGATCCCAGTACTTTTTAGGCATGCTGATTTGTAAGCAAATAGCTTAACTGCATCTTTATTTGTGTGTTCATTGTTTAACACTAAAACTTTTTATTAGATAAATAGAAAATTTCAAAAATCAACACGCCCATGATTGTTGTCATTGAGTATTTACATAAAGTAAATCTTCCTGCTTGGGCAAATGGGTTGTACGTGGGCATAATCCTATTTTGGTTGCTGTTTGTCAATGTTAATGAATCAGTCTATTTAATCGGCTGATTGTCATTAATAAGTCGAAGTAATTGCTCTTGTTCTGAAATTAAAACTTCATTAAATCAATCTTGATAAAGTTGTTATTTTTTAACTGTTTATGGGGGTTGTTAATTTTTCCTGAAATGGTGTTCACATGAAAGAGGATTAGTTTTATCCATTTTAATTTCTCTTTCACAGATTCTAATTTCTTTTAATTAGAATTTGAGCTCTATTTTTTGATGTTGACAAATATATTTTGTGTTAGGAATATGCTCATGTTTACGTCATTTGCTCTTTCCTGGGCGTTGAATACTAAGATGTTGATCAGCTAGGGCAAATTAAAATGGAGAACACGCATATGAACACAAATCAACAACCAAAGTTTTGTCGTACATGGAAAGGGGAAAGTGAACGCTATTTAAACGTCGCTCGGCTTAAATCTATCGCAGCCATTATGTTGCTGTATTCTCAGTCAGGTTATGCAGATGATAGTTTTGATGTTCACAGCCATCTAAGTGGCGAATGGCTAGGGGCAAGAGATAAGCTAGCAGAGCAAGGTGTGGATGTTCGCTTAGGCTACTTTAGTCAAACAGCTCACAACTTAAAAGGGGGAGAAAGTACAGAAACGGCTTATGCCGATCAGTTTTTTGCCGGTGGCTACTTTAATTTAGAAAAATTGCTTAATTGGTCGGGTGCCGAATTTAAGGTGGAGCTTACCAACCGTAATGGCGAGCTTATTAATGAAAAAGCAAACCTGCCAGTTTTGCTGCAGTCGCAACAAATTTATGGTCGTGGCAATGTAACGCGTTTAACTCAATTCTCTCTAACTCAGCATTTATTTGAAGATCAACTTAGCATTAAAGTGGGTCGAATTTACCCAAGTGCTGATTTTTTTGCCATGAGTTGTGCCTTTCAGCACCTGACATTTTGCAGTGGTGGCTCATCCAATTATTTGAGTAGTAGTTGGTATGGTGACCCCCTTAGTGCACTAGGTGTGCAACTAACATACAAAGTCACTGATAATTTGCTTTTTAAACTAGGCAGTTATGATGCAAACCCTGCAACTATGTCATTAAATCAAGGATTGAAATTAACAACATCAGGAGAGGTTAAGGGCACGACCTTGGTAGGTGAGTTGGAATATAAACGCCAATACAAGAATGGGTTAGATGGAGATTATCGATTTGGCGTTGTCCGCAGCAGTTTAGATAAAACTAAATTAGTCAATAATGCGGGTTACCCTGCTGGCACGACAAGTGATATGGTCGCTATAGAAGATACTGATAATGCATTTTATTTTAATATTGAACAACAGCTAACTCGAAATAGTTCTGGAGGTGGCTTACGTATCTTTGCGAGTATGATTCACGCAGATCAAAGTGTCAGCGCTATAGGCGAAGTTTTGGCTTTTGGCGGATATATTGATGCACCTTTTGTTAGTAGACCACACGACCGTATTGGTTTTGCTGTGGGCCGAAACAGTGTCAGTAATGAGCTTAGTGACGCTCAGCGCTTTTATAATACGAATTTTTCAGATGATGAAGTACTCGTAAGGGATCATGAGTACCCGATTGAGTTAAATTATAACTATGTTGCTACCCCAGCAATACAGTTAATGCCTAGTATTCAGTATATCATCGACCCTAATGGTGATAATGATGCTGAGAATGCAATGATTGCAGGTTTGCAGCTAAGTTTAAATTTTTAGTTAAAGCTTAAACCGACGTTATTTGGCAGCGAGTGCACGACTTTTGTTGTGCCGCTGAGAAGGGCTTGCGGTTATTGTCTCTTTGTGAAATACATAGGCACCTCACTAATATTTAACAAAATTTAGTAAGGTGTCTTGTTAGTTTAGAGTGTGAACCCTAAAATTGTTATTCATGACAGATTATGTATAGAATAGCCGCTGAATAGCTGATTTTTCTAATCATTTACCTCATTTATTGTTCAAACAGGCGTATAAAATGGCTTCAATTCCTAGCAATGATAATCAAAAATTAGAGGAAGCAGCGAGGGCTGGCTGGCTCTACTATGTTGCTGGTAAAACACAAGATGAAATAGCTAAGCAACTTAATACGTCTCGCCAATCTGCGCAAAGGCTTGTTGCTTTAGCAGTATCTCAAGGGTTAATAAAAGTACGATTAGAACATCCAATTCGACGCTGTATGGAGCTTGCTGATGCGCTACAAAATCGATACGGTTTGCTTAGTTGTGAAGTGGTGCCTAGCGAGAGTAACGATATTAATTCTACCATTGGCTTGGCTCAAGCGGGTGCCGCAGAAATTGAAAGACAACTAAAGCAGCGCCATGCAAAAATCATTGCGTTTGGTACTGGAAGAGTGTTGCGCGCATGCGCAGAAGAGCTACCTACGATGCAATGCCCACACCATCGTATTGTATCTTTAGTTGGAAATATTGCTCAGGATGGCTCAGCAAGTCGCTATGAAGTAGCTATTCATGTTGCAGAAAGGGTTGGTGCGCAACATTTCCCTATGCCAGTTCCAGTTATAGCAGAATCTGAAGCTGATAAAGCAGGTTGGCAGCAATTAACGCATGTTAAAAATGTACATCAACTGGCATCACAAGCGGATGTTTCTTTTGTTGGTGTTGGAGATTTAGGAATAAATTCTCCCCTTCATTTAGACGGCTTTGTTACTCGGCATGAACTAGCTGCGCTTGACGCTATTGGTGCAACAGGTGAAGTAATTAGCTGGATTTTCGATAGTGAAGGTCATCTCGTCGAATCAGAAATAAATAATCGCGTGACGAGTGCGGTGCTTTCTCCATCAAATGATAAACGTGTTATTGGGATTGCTGCGGGTGACAGTAAAGTGCCAGCCATTGCAGGAGCGATCGAATCAGGAATGATCAATAGTCTCATTACAAATGAACTAACAGCAGAAGCACTGTTGCTGAGGTAAGTCTTGGTATTATTAAGTTTACTAATTTGGTAACAAGTGACAGTTTTACAGCTGTTTATGATTTTTAAAAACGAGTCTAACTATACTCTCGGAGACATTATGAAACACCTGATGTTTAGCGTGTTTATACTTTTAATGCTCAGTGCTTGTGACGATAAGCTTGAGCCAGAACAGACAGAAGTACAGCAAACACCTGAGGTAACACTTCAGCAGCAGTTCGACAGCTACCAAGGTTTAGCTTGGCAAGTTGTAGAGGCACTACAAAACCAATCAGCTGCTCAGCAATTACAAGACCTGACGTTCAAGTTAATTACTTCATCAACAGGTTTGTTTTTAAACCTAAAAGCACAATTGCCAGAGTGTGAGGCAAGTTTGCATGCGCTGGCAGACGCAACTGAGTTTCAACAACAAAGTGATGACGCAGATGCATTGCAGAATGAAATGACAATAAATGTAGATCCTGAACTACCTGAGTTTGCGGCGCCAAGCTGTTATCACGCACAGCAGTTATTACTTAATCCACTTGCAGTTTATAAATTAGCGCAACAAGCTGATTTAGCTACGAGTGATTACCAAAATGCTAAATTAAAAATGACTGATAGTTTTGCCCGCATTAAGCAACTTGAGCTCATCACCGCTATTGAGTAGTCTGCACTCGTAATAGCCTTGCCATAAAATTGTCATACAAGGTTGATAATTTACCCACCTATTTGTATTACTAACGCTAGGTGTAAGGTGAACGCACAACTACAGCAGATCTTAGATAACAGTGCAATTGAGACCTTGTTTCAACCTATCTTTGATATTTCTAATCAACATATTTTGGGCTATGAGGCATTAAGCCGCGGCCCAAAAGGGTCTGAATTAGAAATGCCGAGTGCATTATTCAGCGCAGCAATTGCTTGCCATAAGATCTCTGAATTGGAGCTACTTTGCCGCAGTAGAGCAATTGAGAACTTTGTGAAACTCAATTTACAAGGCAAGTTATTCTTAAATGTAAGCCCTAAAACCTTACTCGACCCTTGCCACCCTAAAGGTGAAACATTACACCTAGTTGAACACTTTGGCCTTGCAACCAATCGGGTCGTTATTGAGGTTACAGAACAAGAAAAAGTCGATGATGGTTTTTTATTGTTAAAAACCATTGCTCATTATCGTGAGTTAGGTTTTTCGATTGCTATTGATGACTTAGGGGCTGGCTATTCTGGCTTAAAGCAATGGTCTGAGTTATGTCCTGAGTTTGTAAAAATAGACCGCTACTTTATCGACCACTGCGATCAGAGTGTGGTTAAAAAAGAGTTTTTAAAGTCAATTATAGAGCTTGCAAAAGCCACCAATACGCAAGTTATCGCAGAAGGCATAGAACGGGCAGAGGAGCTTCGTTTACTCGAAAGCTTAGGTGTGCAACATGCACAAGGCTTTTTACTTGAAAGGCCGAGCTTACAGCCAAGTTACGAAATAAATATTCACTGCTTAAAGCACTTAGAGTCATCAGATAATAGCAATACTTTTGAGCAGTCTATGGCGATTGGTTGGTTGGCGGTCGAGCACGCCAGCATAGAAGCAACAACCCGCTGTAAAGATGCCCACAGTATCTTTGAGCAAGATAAAACGCTAACTAGTCTTGCCGTATTAGAGCACAATATTCCTGTTGGTTTATTACACCGAGATCAACTCACTGAAGTGTTTGCTGCTCCCTATGGCCATGCACTTTATGATAAGCAGCCAGTTACTTCTTTAATGGATAAACAGCCGTTAATCGTTGACGAAAACGAGTTACTCGATACGGTGAGTCAGCAAATTACCGAGTTTGAGTTTGATATTCGACGCCATATTGTGATCACTCGAAATGGTGAATACTTAGGTTTGGCGCCATTGCGTAATATCTTAAAACACATTACCGAAGAAAAAATCCGCCATGCACAACATGCCAACCCGCTGACTATGCTGCCGGGTAATGTCGCGATTAACGAAGCAATTGAGCTGAGACTTCGTAATAACTATCCGTTCTCACTCGCATACGTTGATTTAAACCACTTCAAACAATTCAATGACCTGTACGGTTATGCCAGTGGTGACAGCGTTATAAAATTACTTGCTGAAGTCATCGTCGAGGCCTGTAGTACTAGCAAAGGGTTTGTCGGGCACATTGGCGGTGATGACTTTATGGTGGTGTTTGATAAAAATGATGCAGAGCAAGTTTGCCATAACATTATTAGTAAGTTTGAGCTGCAGTCTCGGGCCTTTTTCACACCAGAACATATTGAGCAAGGGGGTTATTGGGCAAGCAATCGAGAAGGTAAAAAGCAGTTTGTGCCACTGCTTACATTATCAATCGGTTTAGTTAAGCCTGATTTAGAGCTATGTATTAACAGCCACCAAGTCGCAGCGCTGGCAACTGATGCGAAAAAAGAGGCCAAACGTTATCAGAGTAGCCACTTGTTTGTATGTAAACGTAGCCGACCAGCCCCCGCAGTGGTACGTTTAAGCAGCCATAAAGATGAAGCGATATCTGCCCGCTCATGAAGAAATTTTAAGTTTGCTTAATTTTACTTGTGTCCCTGTTTAACTGGGTGTAGCTTAAAAAAAACACAATAAACAAAATAACAATGAAGCGACTATGTAGTGCAATCCTAGTATTGCTAAGCCTAGGATACAGCCTTACCACAGAAGCTAAAAATGTGGTCAATTTAGCGATTGAACAACGCCCACTTTATAAACGCGATTATTACCTTCATGAATTGCTGGCAGCGGCTTTACGCGCCAGTAATTATCAAGCAGAAATCAACGAAGTTCTGGTTCACCCTCATCAACAGCGCACTTTGCTGATGCTCGATGAAAAGCAGGCCGATGTGTTTTGGAGTATGACAAGCCCCGAGCGAGAACACCTTGCAATAGCAGTCAAAGTACCTCTGTTTAAAGGCTACATTGGTAAACGCGCATTACTCACTAAACGAGCGTTTCTACCGCGTTTTAAAGATGTAAAAACGAAACAAGATTTAGCGCAGTTTAGTGCCATTCAAGGCCATGATTGGCCTGATACAAAAATCCTTGCGCAAAACGGCTTAACAGTCAGGCCACTGGCAAATTATCAAGCGATGTTTAACTTAGTGATTAGAGGGCGAGTAGATTATTTTCCACGTTCGTTTATTGAAGTCATGTCTGAAATGGAACAAATCAAAAGTGACGAGCTGGTTATAGTGCCTAACCTTTATATTACTTATCCAACAGCATTTTACTTTTTTGTCAGTAACCACAAGCCTGAACTAGCTGAGGTATTATTAAAAGGGCTCAACACGATGAAAAGCTCGGGCGAATTTGAGCAATTATTTGCCAGTTACTTTGCTGAAGACTTAGCTAAGTTGCCATTTAAAGAAGGTGAAGTCATAGAGATAAAACTCGACAACGATTATTTTCAGCCACAAAAAAAGGAGCCTTAGCTCCTTTTTTGCATTTTTACATTACAACCGCTATTAGCGAAGTAGTGACTCAGTTAACACTGGGCGAATTTCACGAATGATCGCTTGAGTTAACTTAGGTGCACCACAAATGATGTTGCCGCTTTGGTTATAGTTAATACCACCTGCGAAATCAACAACCATACCGCCAGCTTCTTTAACTAAAAGCTCGCCTGCTGCTGTGTCCCATGGCTTAAGGCCAATTTCAAAGAAACCATCAACACGACCCGCTGCAACATAAGCCATATCTAATGCAGCAGAACCTGCACGGCGGATATCAGCAGTGTGCACGAAAAGTGCTTTAAACGCTTCAGAGTATGCGTCTAAGTGGTGCTTTTGTTTGAATGGGAAACCAGTTGCGAGTACAGAACCTGCTAATTCGTTAGTTTTAGTTACGCGTAAACGCTTGCTGTTAAGCTGTGCGCCTTGACCACGAGAAGCCGTGAATAATTCACCGCGGATTGGATCATAGATAACAGCTTGATCTAAACGACCTTTAACTTTAAGTGCAATAGATACTGCGAAATGAGGGATACCCTTGATGAAGTTAGTTGTGCCATCAAGTGGGTCTACAATCCATTGGTAATCTGCATCTTTACCTTTATGCTCACCAAGCTCTTCACCTACGATAGTGTGATCTGGGTAAGATTTTAAAATAGTGTCACGAATTGCGGCTTCAGCTTCTTTGTCGATGTTAGTCACTAAGTCGTTAGTGCCTTTTTGTTGTACATCAACTTTTGATAAGTCTTCACTTGCGCGAAGTAAAATTTTGCCTGCGTTACGCGCAGCGCGAACCGCAATGTTTAACATTGGATGCATAGCATTACCTTTGGGTTGTAAAAGAACGAATATATTTAAGCCGGCGTATTCTAGCGATTTCTAGCGTAAAGTAAACAATAAACTCGAATAAATTAGGTTGTTTTTTGTACGATTCTGATTTTGTTATTGATTTAATTTAAGAAGAAGGGGTTAGTGGTCTGAAGAAGTGGTTAGTTGTCAGAAGTTAGATATCGTTGAGCCGTCAGCCGTCAGTTTGAAATTTGCATTCTGAAAAATTCGTGCCTATATAAAGTTTTTATACTTAAAAGGATGCAAGTATGAATTTTGAAAAATTAGAGGTATGGAAGCGTTCAGCAAGATTAAGTGCTGACATCTACAAAGAAACGACAGATCTAAATGATTTTGGCTTTCGCAATCAGCTCACACGTTCTGGTTTATCAATACCGAGTAATATCGCAGAAGGTATGGCGAGAGTCAGCAAAAAAGAGCGGGTACGTTTTTTAGATATATCAAGATCGTCAATAGCAGAAACACGAACTCAAATTTATATCGGAATTGAGATTAAATATATCGATGCCGCCATAGGTAGAGCTTGGGTAAGTGAAACGGAAGAGCTATCAAAAATGTTGACATCTCTTATGCATAGGATCGAAGCTGATAGCTGATAGCTGATAGCTGATAGCTGATAGCTGATAGCTGATAGCTGATAGCTGATAGCTATGTTATAATCCCGGCAATTTTTGACTTTCAGTAAGTAACAACGCAATGACACTTGATGATATTCGTATCGTATTAGTTAACACATCACATTCTGGTAATATTGGCTCAGCGGCACGTGCTATGAAAACGATGGGCTTATCAAATTTATATCTTGTTGATCCTGCTTGTGAAATTGACAGTCATGCGAGTGCGCTTGCAGCTGGTGCAACTGATGTTTTAGGTAAAACAGTGGTTGTTGATACACTGGCAGATGCGATTGCTGATTGTGGTTTAACAATTGGTACTAGCGCACGCTCACGTACTTTATCTTGGCCAATGGTTGAGCCGCGTGAATGTGGTGAAAAGTTAGTGGCTGAGGCTGAACAGGGTCCTGTTGCACTCGTATTTGGTCGCGAAAATAGTGGTTTAACGAACGAAGAACTACAACAATGTAACTACCACGTATGTATTCCTGCAAATCCTGAGTACAGCTCGTTAAATCTCGCGATGGCCGTGCAAACACTGTGTTATGAAACACGTATGGCATATTTAAATAAACAGCCAAAAGTACAAGAAGAAGACGAAGCAACCTACCCAAATGCAAAGCAAACTGAGCTGTTCTACGAGCACTTAGAGCAAACGCTAAACGACACAGGTTTTATCATCAAACAACACCCTGGCATGGTGATGACTAAACTACGTCGCTTATTTAACCGCGCACGTCCAGAAGAAGCTGAGATGAACATTTTACGCGGTATTCTTACCTCTATTAATAAGTCTATTAAATAATCACAGGTTATAAGTATAATACTTGACTAAATTACTCAGGTAATTACAATGTACCCAGTACTTGACTGTTTTTGTCAAGTATTCGGTTTTATCAATGGCAAGTATCAATTTTTATCAAGTGATAATACTTGACTATTTTGGTCTGGTAATTAAAATTTGCACACCTTAGCGTGCAGTAACATCGGGGGCTCCATGAAGTTAACATCAAAAGGCAGATACGCAGTAACCGCCATGTTGGATGTTGCACTACATACAAATGTGGGTGCAGTGCCTCTTGCCGATATTTCTGAACGCCAAGAGATTTCGTTATCTTACCTTGAACAACTATTCGCCCGTTTACGTAAAAACGGCCTTGTGACCTCTGTGCGTGGCCCAGGTGGCGGATATTTACTAGGTCGAGAAGCGAACGAAATTTCTGTCGGCGATGTGATTAACGCCGTTGATGAGTCTGTTGATGCAACACGTTGCCACAATGCAACGGGTGGCTGCCAAAGCGGCATGCGTTGTTTGACTCATACCTTATGGTCGGACTTAAGCGCACGTATCGAAGAGTTTTTAAATAGTATTACCCTTGCTGAATTGGTGGAAAAGTCAGATGTGAAAGAAGTCGCATCGCGCCAAGATAACAGCATCAACAATGCAATTAAGCAACTGGAAAACATTCAAGTAAGCTGTCAACTGTAGCTTGACGAAAGCGGAGAGAGAAATGAAGTTACCGATTTATTTAGATTACGCAGCAACCACGCCTGTTGATGAACGTGTGGCAAAAGAAATGATGCAATGCCTGACTATGGACGGTAATTTTGGTAACCCTGCATCACGCTCACACCGTTTTGGTTGGCAAGCAGAAGAAGCAGTTGATCAAGCGCGTACAGATATTGCTGATCTGATCAACGCTGACCCGCGTGAAATTGTTTTCACTTCAGGTGCTACAGAATCAAACAACCTAGCAATTAAAGGTGCTGCGCAGTTCTATAAGAAGAAAGGCAAGCACGTTATCACTGTTAAAACAGAGCACAAAGCAGTGCTTGATACGTGTCGTGAACTAGAGCGTCAAGGTTTCGAAGTAACCTATATGGAAGTTGAAGAAAACGGTTTACTTGACCTTAAAAAGCTTGAAGCTGCAATGCGTGACGACACAGTACTTGTGAGCGTAATGCACGTAAATAACGAGCTAGGTGTTATCCAAGATATCGCGACAATCGGCGAAATGTGCCGTGAGCGCAAAATTATGTTCCACGTAGATGCTGCACAAAGCGCAGGTAAAGTACTTATCGACGTGCAACAGTTAAAAGTAGATTTCATGTCGTTCTCTGGCCACAAAGTATATGGCCCGAAAGGTGTAGGCGCACTTTATGTTCGTCGTAAGCCTCGCGCACGTTTAGAAGCGCAAATGCACGGTGGTGGTCATGAGCGTGGTATGCGTTCAGGCACACTAGCTACTCACCAATTAGTTGGTATGGGTGCGGCATTTAGAATCGCTAAAGAAGATTTCGAAAAAGACCATGCACACATCAGCGCACTTCGTAAGCGTCTGATTGATGGCATCATGGCTGATATGGACGAAGTTTACTTCAATGGTGAACCAAGTCACTCAGTTCCAGGTATTGTAAATATCAGCTTCAACTTTGTTGAAGGTGAGTCGTTATTAATGGCTGTTAAAGACATTGCTGTTTCATCAGGTTCAGCCTGTACCTCAGCAAGCTTAGAGCCTTCTTATGTACTACGTGCATTAGGCCGTAATGACGAGTTGGCACACAGCTCAATTCGTTTCAGCATTGGCCGCTTTACGACTGAAGAAGAGATTGATTACACCGTCGAACTAATCAAAAACTCGATCGGCCGTTTACGTGAGATGTCTCCTCTATGGGAAATGCATCAAGAAGGTATTGATTTAGATTCAGTTGAGTGGGCGCATCACTAATCAGTGATCGCCGCCGCTAGCAGGTAGTGAGGATAGTATTATGGCTTATAGTGATAAAGTAATCGATCATGTTGAAAATCCACGTAACGTGGGTGCTTTAGACAAAAATGATCCGTCAGTTGCAACAGGTATGGTGGGTGCACCAGCATGTGGTGACGTAATGAAATTGCAAATCAAAGTATCACCAGAAGGTGTAATTGAAGATGCAAAATTCAAAACATATGGTTGTGGTAGCGCAATCGCTTCTTCTTCACTTGTAACTGAGTGGGTCAAAGGCAAAACATTAGATGAAGCTGCAACAATCAAAAACACTGATATCAGTGCTGAGCTTGAATTACCGCCAGTGAAAATTCACTGTTCAATTTTAGCAGAAGACGCGATTCAAGCAGCAATTGCTGACTACAAAAGCAAACAAGCGAAGTAAGAGATAAATTCATGGCAGTGACATTGACAGATGCGGCAGCAAACCGCGTAGAATCATTTTTAGCAAATCGCGGCAAAGGCATTGGCCTACGCGTTGGCATTAAAACGACGGGCTGTTCAGGTCTTGCTTATGTTCTTGAATTTGTTGATGAGTTAGCAGACGGCGACGAAATTTTTGAAAGCCGTGGTGTGAAAGTTATCGTTGATGCCAAAAGCTTAGTCTACATTGATGGTACTGAGCTTGATTACACCAAAGAAGGTTTGAACGAAGGGTTTAAGTTTAACAACCCGAACCAAGCCGATGAGTGTGGTTGCGGCGAAAGCTTCACCGTTTAAGCTTAAAAAACTTTCTTTGCTTGAAGCCCTGCCTATGTAGGGCTTTGTTCTTTCCTGTTTACCGAGTTGGATTATGTAATGCGTTACTTTGAGTTATTTGCAATTCCAGTAGATTACAACATTGATTTAGCGACTATTAATAAACACTACCTTGAGCTGCAACGTGCAGTTCACCCAGATCGCCACGCAAGCTCTAGCAGCCGTGATAAATTACTTGCTGTGCAAAATGCAGCAGAAATCAATGATGCATTACAAACTTTAAAACACCCGGTAAAACGTGCTGAGTACATGCTAAGCGAGCTTGGTGTAGATATTCGCGCCGAGCAACAAACATTGCAAGACCCGCTATTCTTAATGCAGCAAATGGAGCTGCGTGAAGAATTAGAAGAACTTGAAAATGCCGCAGATCCTGATGCAGCAATTGCCCAGTTTGAAGCGCAAATTAAACAACTTGATAAACAATACAGCAGTGAATTAGCCGCTCAGCTGGCAAGTAATGATGAGCAACAATGGCAAGCTGCCGCTGACAATATTCGTAAATTGAAGTTTGTTTATAAGTTACGCGATGAACTAGAGCGTATTGAAGACAGTTTATTTGATGATTAATCGTTAGTTGTTACACAACAGCTATTTAAGAGTTTAAAAAGAGCATTATGGCATTATTGCAAATTGCTGAGCCGGGGCAGAGCGCGGCACCACATGAGCACAAATTAGCAGTCGGTATTGACCTTGGTACAACTAACTCGTTAGTTGCAACAGTGCAAAGCGGCGAAGCGCGCACACTGACTGATTTAGCAGGCAATGCGATGCTACCATCGGTTGTTCAATACCAAGCAGATAGCATTGTGGTTGGTGAGCGAGCGGCTGCAGCCGCTACTCAAGACCCTGCAAACACATTAATCTCGGTTAAGCGTTTTTTAGGTAAAACTCAGGCTGAAATCGAAAAAAGCTATGGTCAACTACCGTACGAATTTTGTGAGCATGATGGCTCATTAGCAATCAGCACAGTTGCAGGTGCAATTAGCCCTGTTACTGCATCGAGTGAAATTTTAAAAGCATTAAAACTGCGCGCAGAAGACAGCTTTGCAGGTCAAGACATCTTAGGCGCGGTTATTACAGTGCCAGCTTATTTTGATGATGCTCAGCGTCAAAGCACTAAAGATGCCGCCGAGCTTGCTGGTATTAAGGTATTACGTTTATTAAACGAGCCAACGGCTGCGGCTGTTGCTTATGGCCTTGATTCAGGCCAAGAAGGCATTATCGCCGTATACGATTTAGGTGGCGGTACCTTCGATATTTCTATTTTACGTTTACACCAAGGTGTATTCGAAGTGCTTGCGACTGGCGGTGACTCAAGCCTTGGTGGTGACGATTTTGACTCGCTATTAGTTGAATACTTTAAAAAACAAACGGGTGTGAGCGAGCTTTCTGCATCGGTATTGCGTTTATTCATCAATAAAGCAAAAGCGTGCAAAGAAGCACTAAGCCAATACCAAACTGTGAATGTAGGTTTAGAGTTTGACGGGCAAAGCCACAAAGTTGAAGTAACCCGCGAAACGTTTGATGAGCTTGCTCTTAGCCTTGTGAAGAAAACGCTACGTTCTTGCCGTCGTGCGGTTAAAGATGCGGGTATCGAGAACGAAGAAGTACTACAAGTTGTAATGGTTGGCGGCTCGACTCGTATGCCAATTGTACGCTCTCAAGTTGCTGCATTTTTTGATAAAGAGCCACTGACTTCTATCGACCCAGATCGCGTAGTTGCACTCGGTGCAGCACTGCAAGCAGATGTATTGGTTGGCAATAAGCCAGATTCAGACATGTTGCTATTAGACGTATTGCCACTGTCGCTAGGTCTTGAAACCATGGGTGGCTTGGTTGAAAAAATTATTCCACGTAACACCACGATCCCTGTTGCACGTGCACAAGAGTTTACTACTTTCAAAGATGGTCAAACTGCTATGTCACTGCATGTATTACAAGGTGAGCGTGAGCTAGTTGACGATTGTCGTTCATTGGCTAAGTTCAGCTTAAAAGGTATTCCGGCCATGGCAGCCGGTGCTGCGCATATTCGCGTAACCTTTAAAGTAGATGCTGATGGCCTATTAAGTGTATCGGCAATGGAAAAATCAACGGGTGTGCAAGCTGAAATTCAGGTCAAACCATCGTTTGGTTTATCGGACGACCAAGTTGCAAACATGCTTAAAGAGTCAATGACTAACGCTAAAGACGACATGCAAGCGCGTATGCTTAAAGAGCAGCAAGTTGAAGCGTTACGTGTTGTTGAAGCACTTGAAGCATCACTGGCAACCGACAGTGCATTACTTGACGAACAAGAATTAGGTGCGTTAAAAGCAGAAATTGCTAAACTTGTTGCCGTACGCGAAAGTGCAACAACACCTGCAGAAATTAAAGCAGCGATTGAAGCTGTAGACAATGCAAGTAGCGAATTTGCTGCTCGCAGAATGGATGCATCAATCAAAAAAGCGCTGCAAGGGCAGTCAGTAGACGAAGTTTAACGAGGTAAGGTATGCCACAAATTATTTTTCTTCCACACGAAGAGTTATGCCCAGAAGGCGCTGCTATTGAAGCTCCTACAGGTGAAACTGTATTAGATGTTGCACTAAAAAATGGTATTAGCATTCCACATGCTTGTGAAAAATCATGTGCATGTACAACATGCCACTTAATCATTCGTGAAGGCTTTGACTCTTTAGATGAGAGCGATGAGCTTGAAGACGATATGCTAGATAAAGCATGGGGTCTTGAGCCTGAATCACGCCTAGGTTGCCAAGCGGTGATCAAAGATGAAGATTTAGTGGTTGAAATTCCAAAGTATAATCTCAATATCGTTAATGAAGAGCATTAATTTTTAACGGCTTTGATTTCGTAAAAACCGCTGTAGTTGCTTGGTCTCTACAGCGGTTTTTTTATTTTAGAGCTGATAGCTGATAGCTGATAGCTGATAGCTGATAGCTGATAGCTGATAGCTGATAGTTTTACTTGGAGGTTCTATGTCTGATTTGGTTTTTTCTGATTCGTTTATCGACGGTGACTTTTACTCTACGAGCCAGCGTTTTAGTGTAGATAACCCCGCAACTGCAGAGGCGATCACTCATGTCTCTGATATTGATGCAGCAGGGGTTGAGCTGGCTTTAAAAAGTGCTGACGAGGCATTTAGCAAACTAAAGCAAACAACTGCAACCGAACGTAGTGAAACGCTGCGCCGATGGTATGAGTTGGTTATTGAGCACAAGCAACAGCTTGCTGAGTTAATGACTAAAGAGCAGGGTAAGCCTTTAAAAGAAGCCTTGGGCGAAGTGGAATATGGTGCGGGCTTTATTAAGTGGTTTAGCGAAGAAGCAAAGCGCAGTTATGGCGACACCATCCCTGCCACTGACAGTAAGCATCGTTTAACGACGATAAAGCAGCCAATCGGTGTGGTGGCTGGTATTACCCCTTGGAATTTCCCGATTGCCATGATCACCCGTAAAGTGGCACCAGCTTATGCCGCGGGTTGTAGTTTTGTAATTAAACCTTCGGAACATACGCCATTATGCGCTATTGCCTTAGCCTATCTTGCTGATAAAGCAGGGTTTGTAAAAGGATCGCTGAATGTGGTGGTCTCTGAAAACGCCAAAATGGTGGGTGAGATCATGACCGAGTCGGAGCGTGTGCGTAAGTTCACATTCACTGGCTCAACCGGTGTAGGTAAGCAGTTACTTTCGCAGTGTGCTTCAACCATTAAGCAAACGTCGATGGAGCTTGGCGGTAATGCCCCATTTATTATTTTCGATAATGCCGATTTAGATGAAGCAGTTGCAGGCCTTATGGGGGCTAAATTTAGAAACGCAGGGCAAACCTGTGTTGCCGCTAACCGAATTTTTGTTCAGCGCTCAGTGCTTGAAACGGTGCTCGAAAAACTCACAGGCAAAGTAGCTGAGTTAAAGGTAGGTAATGGACTTGATGACGGGGTAGATATCGGCCCATTAATTTACCCTAAAGCAAAAGAGAAAGTTCAAACGCTTGTGCAAGATGCGGTTGATAAAGGGGCGTCGTTAATCGGTGATAACAGCGAGCTTGAAGGTAGCTTTCAAGCGCCATTAATTTTAACCGATGTGACCCCAGAGATGGATATCTATCATGATGAAGTGTTTGGCCCTGTAGTCAGTATCATCGCTTTTGATGATGAAGAAGAAGTACTTCAGCTTGCGAACGACGTACCTTACGGTTTAGCTGCGTATTTTTATAGTGAAAACATAAAGCAAGTTTATCGAGTAAGCGAAGCACTCGAATACGGCATGATAGGTATTAACGAAGGTCTTATTTCAAACCCAGTAGCGCCATTTGGCGGCGTTAAACAGTCTGGTTTAGGCCGAGAAGGCGGCCACCAAGGGTTAGATGAGTACCTAGAAGAGAAGTATCTTTGTGTTAAGGTTTGAGCCGTTAGCCGTCAGCCGTCAGACTGATAGCTGATAGCTGATAGCTGATAGCTGATAGCTGATAGCTGATAGCTGATAGCTGATAGCTGATAGCTGATAGCTGATAGCTGATAGCTGATAGCTGATAGCTGATAGCTGATAGCTGATAGCTGATAGCTG
>NZ_JACDWV010000150.1:0-248 GCF_016464105.1 Pseudoalteromonas sp. bablab_jr010
TAAGACCCGAAAACAACACCGCTCGGCTTCAAACTGGCGCTCAACATCTAATAGCACAAAGAGGATAAGAGACGCTTCGCTGAAGAGGAAGAAAAAAAATGATCCTATGGTTCCCTCATTTTCTTCTTATTCACTTCTCTTTGAAAAAAATTTTCGGCACTGAAGTACCTGCTACAAAATGGGCCTTTGGGTAAGACCCGAAAACAACACCGCTCGGCTTCAAACTGACAGATCAACATTTAATAGCA
>NZ_JACDWV010000151.1:0-525 GCF_016464105.1 Pseudoalteromonas sp. bablab_jr010
AAAACACGCTATATCAGTTTCATTGATTATCTGTCGTGAAATTTTGTGCGCAAAGTCGAGCCTTTGCCTTGAGATTTTACCGTGTAGTTTATTGATGCGTTGTTTAGTTTTGTGCCAACGATTTGAGCCTTTGGTTCGACGTGCAAGCTGGCGTTGCAATTGATTTAGCTTCTCTTTTGACTGTTTTAAAAACTTCGGATTATCGGCCACAAATCCGTTCGAACCAACAACCGTTTGCTTTGAGTTGATGTCAAAGCCAGTGATAGTTTCCAAAACTTGTTTAGCCGTTTTGCATTCCACTTCCTGAGTGATACTGCATTCCCATTTTCCGTGACGATATTGAACAGTGACGGTCTTAATTTTGCTCACTAGCTCACGATGCAGAACGATTGGCACTTTGCCGACCTTTGGGATGCTTATAGCGTCATTTTCAATTCGAATACAGTTGGAATTATTGACCGCTCGGAAGCTATCATTGTGAAGCCGCTTCCTTTTGTAGGAAACTTTGTGCTTTGGAAAATGCTG
>NZ_JACDWV010000017.1:0-460 GCF_016464105.1 Pseudoalteromonas sp. bablab_jr010
CAAATCAATCATTAAAAACGAAGTGAATTTTTGCCACGCTGTTTTGCCAAATTTAATCTCACTTTCTGGTTTTATATTTTCTGCGTATTTCCAAGGAAACTTAAAAATTTCAGGTGGATTGAGCTTTTTGATTGGTTTACCAATCAGTAAATTATCTAGTTGCTCCTCACTATCAAACTCTTTACTTAACTTCAGGGCTTCTTTGTTCATTTGTTTAGCGAACTTGCGCTCAACACGGTACCAAAAATATTTTGGACGACCATTCGATTTATCAAACTCTGCGGTTGTTTTATCAAACTCTCGATAATATTCAAATTGTGGGATATCGGCCAAAGGCTGAGTAACATCCATAAAATTTTGCAATAACTCCCAGTGCAAAAAAGCACAGGCTATTTGGTTACTATAAGTCTGTTCATAACGAATGTTTTTCTTATAATGCAGTAATGTAAAGCCTCTATTA
>NZ_JACDWV010000152.1:0-7678 GCF_016464105.1 Pseudoalteromonas sp. bablab_jr010
AAAATGGGCCTTTGGGTAAGACCCGAAAACAACACCGCTCGGCTTCAAACTGACAGATCAACATTTAATAGCACAAAGAGGATAAGAGGCACTTCGCTGAAGAGATAGTAAAAAAATGATCCTGTGGTTCCCTCATTTTCTACTCATTCAATTCTCTTTGTGAAATAAACCTTCAACGAAATAAACTTCACGCCTTCAAATATGCCCCCATTGCCCTAAGAGTTATTTACCTCTATGCTGAAATTAGCTTCAAAAAGGAGAATATTATGCATATAAAACACCACGGAGCGGTGAAAGGCGTAACTGGGTCTTGCCACCAGCTATTTATTGATGACACAAATTCAGTACTTGTTGATTGTGGGCTATTTCAAGGGGAAGACAGTAAACAAGATCTAGCAATTGAGTTTGATATATCAACTGTAAAAGCGCTGATTGTTACACATTGCCATATAGACCATGTTGGTCGCATACCCTACTTACTTGCCGCAGGTTTTAAAGGACCTATTTATACCTCGATTGCCACCGCAAAACTCTTACCTATGGTGATTGAAGATGCCTTAAAAGTAGGTGTAACTCGCGATGAAGCGGTGATCCGCACCTGCTTAAAGTTACTAAAACAGCAAATTATCTCTCTCGATTATAATACATGGTACTGCATTCCCGTAGGAGTTGGCTTAAGCCCCGAAAAAGCAACCTCAAGCAATCAAAACTCTTTATATAAAATTCGCCTGCAACGTGCTGGGCACATTTTAGGCTCTGCCTATGTTGAAATTGAACTGGGTAAAAGACCAAACACGCATAGAGTGGTATTTTCAGGTGATTTAGGTGCGCCTTACACACCATTGTTACCGACGCCAAAACCACCCTACCGTGCCGATACATTAGTTATTGAGTCCACCTATGGTGATAAAAACCATCAAGGCCGCAAAGAGCGCGTAGCCGTGCTTAAAAAAGTTATAGAACGTGCCGTAAGTGATAATGGCGTGGTACTCATACCGGCTTTTAGTATTGGCCGCACACAAGAGTTGCTTTATGAATTTGAACAGCTTATTCACTCTGCACGTAAGCGCTCTATGTGGCATAAGCTGCAAATTATTGTTGATTCACCAATGGCAGCCAATTTCACAAATGAGTATTTACACTTTAAAGCGCTGTGGGATAACGAAGCAAAAAAGCGCGTAAAACAAGGCCGCCACCCGCTCGACTTTAAACAACTACACACTATTGATAGCCACCAAGAACACCTTGCATTAATAAACTTTTTAGCCTCGAAACAGCAGCCCGCAATAATCATAGCTGCCAGCGGAATGTGTAATGGCGGCAGAATAGTTAATTATCTAGAACGGTTTTTACCAGACAAAACAACCGATGTCATTTTTGTTGGTTACCAAGGACGAGGAACCTTAGGCCGAGATATTCAAAAATATGGCTCTCGCGGCGGATACGTCTTTATCGATAATCAAAAAGTAATGATTAAAGCACAAGTTCATACCATTAGCGGTTATAGCGCCCACGCAGATCAAAAAGGGTTAATAAATTTCGTTACTGGCATACGCAAAAAGCCAAGTTTAATTAAAATAGTTCACGGAGACGAGCAAGCCAAACAAGCATTGGCTAATGAGCTTTGTACAAGATTAGCAACAGCAACAATTAAAATTCCGTAATGCACATAAAAAAAGCCGCATAAATGCGGCTTTCAGATTTAATCCCTATTTAGGAACTAACAAAAATGGTTACTAACCACCAGTGCCGCCTGAGCCGCCTGAGCCGCCTGAGCCTGTTACTTCGTTACAAGTGAATTCAAACTCTTGTGTCATATCTGAATCATCAACACTGTCTAGTGTGAATGTATTTGAACCAACAACAGGTAAACCACGGAAGTTAACTTTAACCTGGTAGTTCTCGCCCGCGCGTAAGCCAGATAAATCAAAATTACCATCAGCGTTTTTCAGTACAGATTTTTCGCGTTTATTTTCACGGTTATATGTCACAACTGAGTTACTTACATCTACTGATTGTGAATTATCTTGTGCACATACGCCAGACAGAGTAAGTGTTTTACTTACTACTTCATATGGGCGAGTAAGCTCAACTGGTACAGTACCACATACTTCTACTTCACCGTCAGATTCAAACCAAAGTCCGCCTTCATTATCGAAAACATAAACATCGGCCATTGCATCTTCTGAGAAACCATATCGAGTAAGCGCAAAACCTGAGAATACATCCTCAGAAGTAGCACCCTCTGGCAGTACAGATAACCCTAAGCCATCGCTAGATGCCGCTATAAACAGTAAGCCACCAGCCGGAACAGCATCGCCTGTTACAGTAGCAGATAAGCCAGTACTACATGCAGCAGCTGATTTATTTACTGAGAACCATGTTAAGTGGTCTGTTTCAAAACTAACAGTACCTGTGCCTTTAGTTACAACAAACGACTCATCTTCCCATACACCTGTGTCTTCATCTAAAGATTTAACAGTTAGAGTTTCACCTGCATCTAAATCTGAAGGAGCAGCAAGAGTAACTTTTAATGTATCACCAAGGAATTTTTTAACCTTAGTTTCACCAACAGTCATTGTGATATCAGCCAAAGATACTGGTACAGCAACATTACCGCTTGTATTGTTAGCATTTAAGCCTTCAGGAATAACAGAACCCTTAGTATCAGAAGTAGGATCTAAACCTAAAACACTTAATGACAACTCACCTGGATCAACAGTTTCGCCCGAACCTTTTTGTAGTGTAGTACCATTAGGTAAAGTTACAGTCGCAAGAGATGTAGTATCAATTTTTGCATCGGCCACGATTTCTTCAGAAGTAGTAGCGCTTGCAAGGGTTTTCTTTACAACTTCCTGTTTAACTTCATCGCTGTCGCCAGTAAATAAAATAAATTGTGCAGTTAATACGTCGAAGTCATCTTCGTTTGTTAAATCAACATTAAATACTTTGCTGATATAACCTTCTGCAGAAACGATCGCGGTAACATTATCAAGGTCAGCGCCCTCTTTAAGTGTAACAACAAAGTTACCAGCGCCAGTTAAAGACTGAGCATTACTACCATCAACAGCTACAATGTTTGAAGATGGCATGCCATTTTCCATAAACTTAACGGTCGCATTGCTTAAAACATTAAACTCTTCGTTTTCAACAACAGAACCACTGATAACAAAGTCTAAAGCCGCTGGTGCTTCTGGTGCTACAATTACAACACCACCATCGCCACCATCACCACCGTCATCTGGTACTGGTTTATTGTTATCATCATCGCTAAAACAACCTGTTAAAGCGAAAGCCGATGCTACTGATAACGCTAGTAGCGATTTTTTGTTAGTAAACATAGGGAGTCCTTCTATTCCTTTATCAACATTTGTAAATGAATTTACTCATTTTATAAAATAGTAGCGCGAACTTCCAAAAAGTATAGTCAGCACCATAATTTTTTACAAATTAAAAACGAGGCATTAAAGCTCTTAAATTATCTAAAACACCCCATCAATAATATAGCTAAATTACCTAATTGTACAATACTTAACCCAACATAAATTGTTACCGATAAGTTAAATATGCCTCTTTTAATCTTGCAAGATTTTGGTATACATAATCACTAGACATACGCCCCTGATTAAGGAACGTACGGTAGGTGCTTATTGCACTTCCTGGAATAAAGCCTTGACTGAACACTAAACGGTTAGTGCTTTCACCAATCTCAGTACTCGCAGTATGCCTGTAAGATTCAGTGCCTTTAATTTGCCCAAATTTATAAGCTTTCATATCTTTTCGTGGTGAAAGTGGAATACTAAATGCCAAACCTGCTTTAGTCGTATTTGTATCTTCGTAATATACTGCCAAGTAGCTATCGCCAAACCAAAAACGGCTTTCTAGTTTATAGCCAGAATCTTCATACCAATAATTACCTGCTTGAGCATGTAAGGTAATGTCTTGTTCAACCCAGTTATATTGGTAGTTTAGTGCTTGGAATGTTTTGCTGCCGCGATAATCTTCGTATTTATACGACCCCAACTGAGCACTAATTCTGTGACGTCCTTCATCACTCAGCCAAGTTGTTTCGTTAGTTATACCTGTTAAATCGTAGCGTTCTTTTATAAAGCCAACTTGCGTTTGGTTATAAAAACCGAATGGCAGCTTAAATGTTTGGTAGAACATAGCTCTATCAAATTCAGTTTCTTGACGATAACGCCTAAATGGACCTCGCTCATCATAGTCGTCACTATTTTCAACATTAACTTGTCCACCTAAAATAACACCAGCACCTTTCCAAAGAGGCACATCGACATCTGCTCTAATTGCAATAGAATAGTCAAACACACCTAACTCGGTAGCGTACGTATTACTAATAGCAGGGCTTAAAGTTACACGCGGTTTAAAGTATGGGCTCGCCTGCGCTTTACCAGCCCATGTAACACCTTCGGGAATAACGGCTTTGTCTTGTTGAACATTTAAGTCAGGGCTAACGCCTTTTTCAATAAACAAGCGATAATTGTCGATGTTGCCGCTAATTGCTAGTAACGGGATATCTGTTTTCGAAAGCTGAACGCTATAATGAGTATTTTCATTAACTATATTTTCGGCGATGCGACCAAGTACTACACCAATAGCGTCAATGTCGTTACGGTTAAACACTGAGTTTTCAAAGTTAACAAATACGGTAGTTGAGTTGTAACCAACAACCACGTTTTCAAAACCATCATTAATGAGCGCATCTTTCAATGTAATTGCTTGTTTGCTTAAGCTAGAACTAACAACTTTTTGTGAATTTTGTGTTTGACTTTGCTCAGCACTAGTAACGGTTAACGCATCAGGCTGTTCAGCTAGCTTGGGCGCTACTGACGTTTGAATAAAGCCTAAACCATAATCGTTTACTTTAGCCACAGGTGTATTGCTTGTTGGGGCTACATAAGGTGCAGGCTTTACAGGCTCATAATTAGTTTTAGCTTCATCAGATAATGGTAGGGTAAAATTTATCCCCCAGTAGGTGTCTTTATCTTCAGAAAAATCAGTACTGCTGTAAAAACGGCTAGTAAAGGTTATTTCACCAATATCATATAGCCACTTTTTAGGAATCGTTATACGTGCTGCAGCGTTAACAGCTTCAGCATCGTATTCGGTGAGTAAGCTAAACCACTCAAGCGGTTGCCACTCAATACCAGCAAATGCGCCATCCATTTCACCAGTAAGTCTGTCACTTGAACCTAGGCCGGCACTAAAACGAAAATCCCATAATTCTTTTGAGGCCACTGCATAAAACGTTTTATAGTTGTTAGCGGCACCACCTATATCTTTAGCACCTATAGCTACACTAAACCAGTCTTTAGGTATATAAGGTAGCTGATATTTTGCGTTGAACGATAAATCTCGGGTTTGCCCACGGCCTTCGCTATAAAACAAATTATCGTGTATTGAGTTAGAGGATATTTGCCCACTAACTTCAAGACCTTCAAATAACCCTGCAGAGAATATGAAGTTATGGCCATCTAAATATCGCTGCCCTTTAAAATCTAATAAATTGTTATAGCCTATATCAACACTACCAGAGCTGAGCGCTTCTGCATTAGGAGTGTTTATCAACCCCGTATAACCAGAAAAAGACTGGTGGCTTTTTATTTCGTCAGCGGCTATTGGCAAGCTAAGTGCGGCGGCACAGCTTAAAAACAATAAATTCAATTTTGGCATTAGGAAATCCGAGTTAAAGTTATAAGTTCCTTCATTGTTTTAAATATAACATCAGAAAACAAAAACAAGAAGCTATCAGCCAAACTAAACCTTTAGGGTCAAAAATAAATTGCTATGTTAAAACTAAAAAGGGTAAGAATTTACTTCTTACCCTTTTTTAAATATTTAGCTTTAAAAGTTATACCGCTTTTAAATGCCTTGTGTTTGGCGTAACCATTTCTGTTACAAAGTCTGTAAACTCTGCGCCAAGTTTTTCATCGCGCATACTGTACTCTACAATTGCTTTTAAATAACCTAGCTTGTCGCCACAATCATGAGCACAACCGCTCATGTGAAATGCTTCAACAATTTCATGTTTCATTAACTCATCGATTGCGTCAGTTAATTGAATTTCGCCACCTGCACCAGCAGGAGTATTAGCTAGCAGTGGCCAAATTGCTTTAGATAAAACATAACGACCAACTACCGCTAAGTTAGAAGGAGCCTCTTCTGCTTTAGGTTTTTCAACCATGGTTTTAATAGGTGCACTTTCGCCTGCATTAATTTTAACGCCACCAATATCAGCAATACCATATTTATGAACACTTTCTTGTGGTACTGGCGCAAGCATAATTTGACTTGCTTTAACCTCGTTAAAGCGTTTTATCATTGCGGCAACGTTTTCGGTTTTTTGATCAGCAGTATAGCTATCTAAAATAACATCGGGCAACACTACAACAAAGTCGTCATCACCTACAATTGGTTTAGCACACATTACCGCGTGACCCAATCCTTTAGCCTCGCCTTGTCGAACATGCATAATAGTTACATCGTCTGGACAGATTGAGCGAACTTCTTCTAGAAGAGTACGCTTTACGCGCTTTTCAAGCGTTGCTTCTAGCTCAAAGCTGGTATCAAAATGGTTTTCGATCGCATTTTTGGAGCTATGGGTAACCAATACAACTTCTTTAATTCCGGCCGCTACACACTCATTAACAATGTATTGAATAAGCGGTTTGTCAACTAAAGGCAGCATTTCTTTAGGAATTGCTTTAGTCATAGGTAACATGCGAGTACCAAGGCCCGCAACAGGAATAACAGCTTTCATAATTAGTCCCTTATTTAATAATTTAATCTACAATAACACCAAACTAACAGTACCAAAGTAGATACAAGCTGAATGGTTTTTAATTTAGCTTTTCGTTAAAAACGAATATTTAGAAGAGATTATGAGACGCTGCACTTTAGAGTGAAACAAAGTATTTTTGGTTTACTCTTTTACTTCTCATTCATTTCTCTTTGTGTATAGGCTTTCGCGCGAAATAAATTTCACGCCTAAATCCAAGACACTTTATTGCACAAAGAGGCTGTGAGACGCTACGCTAAAGAGAAAACCAGTAAGTTTCCCCTCATTAACTCTCACTCTCTTCTCTTTGTGCAAATATTTTCGCGCGAAATAAATTTCACGCCTACATCAAAGACATTTTATTGCACAAAGAGGATAAGAGACGCTGCGCTAAAGAGAAAACCAGTAAGTTTTTCCTCATTTATTCTCACTTTCTTCTCTTTGCGAATACGCTTTCGCGCGAAATAAATTTCACGCCTAAATCAAAGGCATTTTATTACACAAAGAGGATAAGAGGCGCTGCATTAAAGAGAAACCAGTAAGTTTTTCCTGATTTACTCTCACTTTTTTCTCTTTGTGAATAGGCTTACGCACGTAATAAATTTCACGCCGACATCAAAGACATTTTATTGCACAAAGAGGATAAGAGACGCTGCGCTAAAGAGAAAACCAGTAAGTTTTTCCTCATTTACTCTCACTCTCTTCTCTTTGTGCAATTATTTTCGCAGGTAACAAATTTCACGCCGTCATCAAAGACATTTTATTGCACAAAGAGGATAAGAGACGCTGCGCTAAAGAGAAAACCAGTAAGTTTTTCCTCATTTACTCTCACTCTCTTCTCTTTGTGCAATTATTTTCGCAGGTAACAAATTTCACGCC
>NZ_JACDWV010000153.1:0-17411 GCF_016464105.1 Pseudoalteromonas sp. bablab_jr010
AAATCTGGAAATCATTTCCTTATCTGAAAAACCAATTTTGGAAAGAGAAAACATTTTGGTCAGATGGGTACTTTGTGTGTTCTGTAGGGAATGCAAGCGCAGAGACTATACGAAAATATATCCAAGAGCAGGGGTGACACCGATTCATCCCCGCGACATCACTTTGTTCTGATCACGGGATTTTCTCGGTGAGTTTAGATAAAATATTGAGAATAAGGAGAGTTATTAGTAAGAGCATATTAACTTTCGAATCGGGAGATTAGTCCGATACTAACCAGTATCGGACTTAAGTAATTGAATTATTAGTAATTACTTAAAACCACCAACTTTACTTGATAAGAAAATAAAGGCAATTATAAATTCACCAACCACTACGGCTAACAGCCATTTTATATTTTCTGTATCAAATTTCATGAAGTCCAAAAAAAATATAATTACTCCAATTAAAAACCAAGTTAAGAACTGAGTTTTCATAATACCCTCTCTAATTCATGAGCATCTTTGGCTTGAGCGATCATTTCAAGTGCGTCATTAATTTCGGTTAAAGTTTCTTTATCTATTAACGTTATTCGATCTAAATCTATTTTTTCCGGGTTGGATATCCAAGAGACATCATACTTAGCAAGCAATAATGATTGAGCAGACTTTAAATTTTTCTCTGCTTCAGCAAAACCTTTTGACAAATTTAGTTCCATATTAAATCCTTAGCTGAGCATGTTTCTTAAACACATCACCTGTTTTTGGGTTTATAAATAGGCCGTTCATTTCAGCTAAAGATTCTAAAGTGAAATCAGGATTGTTTTTTAGAATTGCGTTTCTTACATCTTCATTTTTTAAAAATACATCTGCAGGAATTGTGAATTGGTTTAAATTCATGGGCTCTACGATTGGTGTTTTTCCTAATTCAGAAATGATATCCATTGCAGACTTCAGCTCCGAGAAAATAGCAAAACCAATGTCATTCATTTCTTGTTTAGTGGTCCCAACCCCATTTTTAATTAGCTCTGGATAAGGCATTAAAAATACATTTAAAGCCTTTTGAATTTGATTTTTAATATCTTTCAATGACATATGTAAAATACCAAGGTCGAATAACTACTTATAATTTACAGCTTGTTTCTAATTAAAAGGCGGGAAAAAAGAGTAAATTTTAAATTTAATCTATTTTTTAAAATGTTTCAGGTTGAAGTGTTTTAAAACCAAGTCCAATTTTTAAAATTGGACTTGGCGAAAAGCGTTATGGTGCAACTGATTCGGTTTTGGTGCACTCCTCCCCTTCTAGGCTCCAACCTGTAGGGCAAGTATTGGTACTTGGAACTTCTTCAGTTTTACTACACTGCTCCCCTGATAAAATATAATCTGTTGGGCAAGAGTAAGTTACAGCGGTAGATGTGGAGCTAACGCAGCTAGTGCCACTTAGTGAGCCACCAGCCGGACATGAGTAAACTAAACTCGCATTCTCTCTCTTATTACATTTCGACCCTGACAAACTAAATTGTGACGGGCAAGAGTAAGTCACAGCTGTAGATGTGGAGCTAACACAGCTAGTACCATTTAATTTACCATCAGCCGGACATGAGTAAACTAAATTCGCATTATCTCTCTTGTTACATTTCGACCCTGATAAACTGTATTGTGATGGACAAGAGTAATTATATGAAACTGTTGTTGATTTAACACAGTTAGAGCCACTAGAAGTATATCCACTTGGACAAGAGGCAACTGATGCCACTGATGCAGTAGCTGAACATTCGAATGGATATCGACTTGTGTCGCTTACATATCCTGCAGGGCAACTTTTAGTTGTTGTTTCACCCATGCTGACACCGTTGGAGTAACAATAATATTTCATTGGGTATGACGTTACATCCGGTGAAGCAGTCTGACCTGCCGGACATACGTATACTTTGAAGGCATATTCTTTTCTTTCACACTTAGTTCCATTTAATGTATAACCTGATGGACACGAGTACGCTGGAGTACCATATTCATTTTTCACACAACCAGAACCAGTATTCGAATATCCAGAAGGGCAACTCTTAGATGCATCAATTTGAACATCTTTATAACAACTATTACCAGAACGCGTATATCCAGCAGGGCATGATGAACTTGCAGGCGAGCTCGATGAACCTAGACATAAACCATTTGAGTATGTGGTACCAACTGGGCAATTTTTAGTTGCATCAATTTGAGTGTCTTTATAACAACTACTTTCTGAGCGCGTATATCCAGCCGGGCATGATGAACTTGCTGGCGAGCTAGATGAACCCATACATACACCATTTGAATACGCTGTACCTGCAGGGCAGTTCTTAGTGGCGTCTACTGTGTATGTTTTAGAACAATCACCCGAATTGAGACTGTACAAATAACCTGATGGACATACTTTAATTGCTGGTTGAGTCGTGGTTCTGTAACACATTCCGCCAGATAAAATGTAGCCTTCAGGACATGTTGCCCCTTTGACACTTAGAGTGATGGTATAATTTGCAGCTCCTGATGCTCCAACTTCCCCTGGGTAAATTGGAATATCTAGACCGCCAGCTGAGTTAACAGCCTTATCAAATTGAACAATTTGCCCTTTTGTTACAGTAATTCCATTTACAACAACAGAGCTTGGTGCGTCACTATGTAACTTAAATGTAATCTGCTGTTCACCAAAAGCCTTATTTCCCTCCAAGGTGTACAATGTTGGTACCTTTATTATTGTAAACGGCTCATCCGTTTTACTACTTAGTAAGCTTTTAGAAGACAAGGTGTTTACAGGATCAACATGTATTGTGGTTTCAGCTTTAGTGCTTAAAGATATATATACCAAGGCTAGTAGTAATAGTTTACGAAATAGCATTTTAGAACCCAAAGTAAGTTGTTATTCTAAATAGAATTCCTTTTTGAATTTGGTAAAAATTTGAAAATCTATCAAGTTGAGATTATTAATTTACTTGAAATGGATTTCAGAAATGCCTGAAAAAAATCTATTTTTGACAGATAATTTAGGGAAAGTGGAGTTAGTTTTTACGGCTGAAGGTTTGGTTTTCCGATTCTCGAACCAAAATAGTGGCTCTGCTAGGTGACAAAACTCCGACATGACATACTACCATTAGCAGTCTAAGTATTAACTACAACTCCATTGCGTGCTTGAAATAAAAACAGATTTGAAAAAAGACTGATGATTAATACTAATAACAGCTTAAATCTTTACTCAGTTTTTCCAGTTAAGAAATGAACCCAACCTTTCCATTCACTTTTGTAATGAAGATTTGGATTTGATGGTATATTAGCAGGCCTACCACCCTCTTTACTCAACTCCCTAAACTGCGTCATCGTCTCAACACCCAATGTCCGAGCAATTCGACAAGCTTCATGAAACTCAACGAATCGCCCACAACCAGGTGAGTTTTTAGGAGCTAAAACTTCTGACCATTTACAGCCATATACATTAGGTGGGCGCTTAGGCATAGACTCTGGAAATTCATCACCTTCACTGGCCTCAAGCCATTCTTTAATTGAGGATAACTTTTTCTCTCGAGCATATCTTGCTGCTTCTGTAATTGATACGTATTTATCTTGGGACATTTGTTTAAAGTGTCTTACACAGAATTTTTTTAATTCTACGATCAATTTTTAAAATTTTAAACATTATGAATTTCTAAATTACTAACAACTTTAGCTATACTAAGTATTTAGACTTGTAATGGTGCTATTCAACTGGCATAGCTCATCACTATTCACAAAACAAGCAACACTTCTTTCAAGTATGAGAAGCTGAGTAGACATGCATTAACTGATAATTATTAGCATCTTTCCAACTAATTTTGCCATTTCTATTATATCCACTAACGCAGTTCATCATCACGAATTTTAATGCGGCAGTATGAAAGCCATACTCTAACAATTCTCATTTGAGATGAAAGTATGTTGACATCTACAATTATACACTCAACCAACCACCTAACTTAGACATTACAATTTAATTAGAAGTTAAAAAACTTGAAGCTATAAAAATAATGCCCGAAAAAAGCCAAACTCCACAGTATTTCACCCAGCAATTACTATTAAGATAAGTGACATTAGGATTGTTAGAGTCAATTAAAATTGTACAATCAATCCCATTTTTAAACTGGGCTATAAGCTGCTGATCAAAAGCAACAAAAACACTATAAAAATTACCTTTGAATTTATAGCTGACTAACATCCTCTTGTAGTGCAAAAGCTCTAAATTGCGCACGTTATTATCAATTACATTGTTAATGTTTACAATTTTACAAACTCGCCAATGTTGCTTATCATAACGAATCCTGAGCCATCTTATAAATGTTAGTAAGCTCAACATAACGAAACAAAGCCCTAATAATAAAAGTAATAAGCTACTCATTTTTTAATGACTTATAAATATAATGGGCAGTTATAAGATCACTTAACGCTGTGCCAACAGACTTAAATACTGTTATATCGGATTCACATTTTCTCTCATAGTTATTTTTTTTAGCTAGATCCGCAAGCTCGCCGGATATATTAGCTTCATCAAAAACTCCCTCAGAAATAGGAATCAACAATTCACCAGCTTCAGCAAGAACATTCTCCTTGCTATCTACATATACCTTACTTTGTGCGATAGTAACACTGTCACATTCGCGCGAGTCGCAGCGATGATTACCAATCAAATCAACATGCGTACCAGGCTTTAACCAACCACCTTTAAATAATGGCGTTGGTGAACCTGTTGCGCAGCTGATCACATCGGCACTTTTAATAACTTTTTCACAACTTTGTCCGATAACAAACTCAATATCAGTAAATGCACGCTGTAAGCTATTGTGTAAAACAGCAACTTTATCTTGATTACGCCCAATTAACGTTACACATTTAAAATCGCGCACACTCAAGTGTGCTCGAACCATATACTCAGCTAAATTGCCGCTGCCAAAAAACACTAAATGCTGGCTATCTTTTCGCGATAAATAGTAGCTTGCCAAAGCAGATACTACAGCTGTGCGCCAAAGTGTTACACGTGTACCATCAACTAGAGCAAGAGGTTCACCATGAGCACGAGAGAACAGCATTATTTTTGAATAAAGTGACGCATACTCACTATCAGTATTACTTGGAAAGTAGGTAAATGCCTTTACTCCAATAACCTGTTCATTCCATGCTGGTAATACGGCAAATGCGTCATGGTTTGTGTCTGTTTTATCTAACTCATACACATGACGCTTGGGCATAGTAAACTGCTGAGCAAATCCTTTTTGTAAAGCAATGCGAAGCGAGTCAAAATCTAGGACAGCATCAATTTGCGTTTGATCTATTACTTTCATCTTACCCCTCCAATTCGAACAGCTTAGGGGCGTGGGTTAATACTTCATAACCATTTTGAGTTATTAAAATATCGTCTTCTATTCGCACACCACCAAAATTCGGAATGTAAATACCAGGTTCAATCGTGATCACATTACCTGCCTCTAATACATGGCGGCAATTTTTATTAATAAAGGGCAACTCATGTAAAAACAAGCCAACTCCATGGCCCAACCCTTGCCCTGCCCATTTACCAAAACCAGAGTCATCGAGTACTTGCTGTGAGATGTTTTGTAAGTCTAGACAGTCAACACCTGCTTTGAGTAGGTTGATCGCTGCTTGCTGAGCATTACTTACGCTTTGATAGATTGCTGATTGTTTCTTTGAAGCTTTACCAAGTACATAACTGCGAGTCATATCAGAGCGGTAACCATTGACCACTGCGCCAAAATCAAGAGTAATAAAATCACCTTTAGATAGAGTACGTTCACTCGGGCTGCCATGAGGCAGTGCACAACGCTCTCCAAACATTAAAATAGTGGCAAACGACATTCCTTCAGAGCCTAGTTTTTGCATTCTGAATTCAAGTTCCAGCGCTAGGTCTCGCTCTGTTACACCTTCTTTAAAATAGGGTAATGTTTGTCTAAGCGCTTCGTCAGCAATGGCCGCAGCCGCTTTTATTTGCTCGACTTCCCAATCATTTTTAACCATGCGTAAACGTTCAACCATACCGGTAACTTGTGTAACTGTATGACTAGTTAACTCACTTGCCACTTGCTGCCAAAGTGCAACATCAATAAAAGCGGCATCAAAACCTAATTGACTATTAGTCGTTAAAAAACGATTTATGCACTGACCTAATGTTTCACTATCACGATCACGGCTGACAACCTCAAAGCCAATAGACTCTTCTTGAGCTCGGCCAAAATAGCGATAATCGGTTATTAGTACACTTTCCTCCGCAGTTATTAACGCGTAAGCAGCATTACCGCTAAAGCCACTTAAGTAACGAATATTTTCATGGCCTAATACGAGTAGTGCTGTTAACCCATTTTTTTTTAATGCCTGCTTTAGTAATTGTTGGCGAGAGGTAAATTGATTTTTCATCGAAATATAAATCCTTGCTTTAGGGGATCATTTGGATCAATTAAAAAAGTATGTTTGCCAGTGACAAAGGCTTCACCGCTCACTCTAGGTATTACTGCATGGGTATCAGCTAACATGCGTTGCGCTTTTAGCTCAACTGAAAATATAGAGCCTAAAATACTCTCTATTTTTATTTGCTGTCCTAATTTAAGCCTGCCTTTTGCAAACTCTAATGCAGCTCTGGCACTCACGCCGGTACCAGTAGGGCTGCGATCTAATTCGCCCTCAGCAAAAATGCAGACATGACGACTAAATACAGAATGACTTTTTTGTGAATTTGAATAGAAAATCACCCCATATAAAAAGCTTAATGCATCATCGGTCGGGTGTTTTGGTTGGTAGTGGCTATTAACATGCTGCTTAATGATTTTTCCTAAGCTAATAATTTGTTCATGATCGTTGGGCGCCAAACTTACATCCAAAGTATCAGCATCTACAAAAGCATAATAAGCGCCGCCATAAGCAATATCGCAATTGACGGTACCAAACAGAGGTATCTCTATTGGCATATCAAGTTTTTCTGCATAACTTGCAACATTATCAAAACAAACACTTATTAGTTGGTTATTTCGAAGAGTAATATACGCCTTGATAAGCCCTGCAGGTGTATCTATACGTAACTCATTAACGCCTTCAATAAAGTTGCAAATACTGCTATCTTTAGCTGCTGTGGCAAGCGCAATGATAGCGTGACCACACATTGTGCTATAGCCTTCATTATGTAAAAACAGTACGCCAAAATGGCTATCTTTACGTTCAGGTTTAGTGATCAACGCGCCGTACATATCAGCATGACCTCGGGGTTCAAACATCAGTGCTTTACGTAGGTGATCGAATCTTGTTAGGCAATCAGCTCGCTTTTCAATCATGGTTTGCCCTTGTAGTTCAGCAAACCCATCAATGATTATGCGTAAAGGTTCACCGCCGGTATGCATATCAAGAGTATCCACTTGCAGCCAACCATCTTTAGGCTGTTGCCAATGAGAAAATAAACTGTTCGTCATAGTTAACCTTAAAATTTATACGAAAAATGCCAAGCAGTTTCCTGCTCAGCATTAAGTCTGTATGGCTCAAATGAGCATGTGCTTAAACATCAAAACAACAAACTAAATTACCCTAAGATAAATAGCTTAGTCCGCTGTTTTCAAACAGCTGTTTCACTAGGGAGTTAAAACTCTATACGTGCAACTAAAGACACATAACGCGCGCCTTGACGCCCTGTCACGAGTCCATAGTCTGGATTCAGTTCTAAGCCATTATCACCGTACTGCGCACGCTCTTCATTGATTGACATAGCACTATCACCATCAAATAAGTTATAGACGGTGCCTTTTAAAGTCATATCGGTACCAAAAAAGTCCGTGTTATAAGTCAATGACATATCGACATTCGTTAACCAAGGTAGGTTTCCTTTGCTACCACGAGGAGCTGGATTACCATTTTCATCGTAATGTGATGCTTGATCATAGTATTGGCTAATACACGCATCCCAAGGATTCCCCTCTGCACAGCTATCTACGCCCGCTGGATGAACTGAAAAGTAACTTTTAGGACGGCCTGATGTAGTACGGGCAACAAGACCAATGGTCAGAGCTTCTGTGATGTTGTATGCACCACTGAATTTAAATGCATGGCGGTGGTCGTTAGGTAAGTTACCGTAGCCGTGATCCATCAAATCGCCATAGTCATAAGAGGTTGTCCAGCCTGGATCAGCTTGGTCGTTATCCGTTTTCACAAGCCCTTCGGTGTTACCATAACTATGTGACCAGGTATATGAGGTATTAATACGTAAATCATCCGTCACATTGCCGTCTAAGGTAAACTCAAGTGCTAAGTACTTTCGCTTCGCCTCTGGTAAAGCAAGTTCATCAGCACTTAAATTAACCTCATCAATCTGCCCATCACCGTCAAAATCATATGACATTTGAATAGCTTCACCTGGGTTATTAAGCACATAATAAGAGCCTTGACCCACGTTATCGGTAATGCCCATTTCTGCCAGCTTTTTAGCTAATACCGGTCCGACATCAGTGTCTTCAACACTGCGCCCAAGATCACGATAAATAGCGCGTACACCTGCTGACATAGTATCGAACACTTCTTGCTGATAGCCGATAGTAAATTCATCACTGTACATTGGTTTTAATGTAGATGAAGCAATCAACCCTGGTTCAGTAATACCACGCTGGCGCCAACGCCTATCTCGCAGCATATCTCCTCTGCTTGGCGAGCCATCAGCCATTAAACTTGGTGCACCGTTTGCGTCTAGTTCATCTAACTCAAAGTACTCAAACCATTCAATCGAAGCAGATCCTTGGGTGATATTCATGTTCGCAGATACGGGTTGGAAATAACGCCCATATGTAGCAAAGATCTTAGCACTGCCATCACCCGACACATCATAAATAGCTTGCAAACGCGGTGCTATTTGATTGTCAATATCAACGAAGGCACGACCATCTGATACCGTGTTTTCAAACTGGCTATAGCGTAGCCCCATGTTAAGCACTAAACTATCGGTTGCTTGCCATGAATCATTAATATAAAAAGCGAGTGAAGTTGTATCTGAATCGACTTCGCGACTTCGAACTCGTCTTTCTATAAAGTCACTCCCCAAAGAAGCACCAGATACATCATTTTCACCGGCAGTTTTAACTGTCCACCATCCCTCAGCATCACCAATACCGTTTTGACCTTCAAAGTAATCAACTTTTACATTAGTGTAATCAATACCAAACTGGATTGAATGCATGTCTAGATCCCAATTGAAATCAATCCTTGCTTGGTCGCGCGTAAACTCTTGTTCAGTCACAGACGAGTTTGTATGTTGACTCAAAGTGACAAAGCCATCACGTTCATCCCAAACACCTGGCTTTGGTGATGCAACCACATTTTCAACGTTTTCAGTCACTCGCCCAACAACTGCTGAAACAGAAAAAGTATCAGTTAGGTAGCCATTATAATTTAAGCTATATACTTTACCGCCATCTTCCCCTGGTGCATCCACGCCTTGTTGCTCACCAATCACATTCTCTTGCCAGCTATAGGCAAAGGTTTTATCGGTCCAAGTGCGCTTATTGTTCATTGCTGAAAAACCCACTGAGTGATCTTCATTTATAAACCAATCTACTTTTGTAAACCAGCGGTCTTCATCGCGCTCAAAATCAGAATAAGTTGTTTGTCCTGCGCCAGTTGACTCTTCACGGCGCGGTGCAAACAAACCATAAAAAAACAAGGTATCTTCGATGATTGCACCACTAGCCCATAGCTGAAGCTCTTTAAAATCGTAACTACTTTGCTTCGTATTAGTGCTAATAGTCCCATTTTCTTGATAAATAGAGTCGTGCTGGCTACGTAAGCTATCAGGATCCCAACGTACTTCTGCACCGAAGTTAAAGTCATTATCACCAGACTTAGACACCGCATTAACAATACCGCCAAGTGCTCCACCAAACTCAGGGCTAACACCACCCGTTTTCACTTGCGTTTGTGAAATAGCTTCCCATGGCAAGCGAATTGAGCCTAAACCTGTACGGATACTGGTTACGTTTAAGCCATTAAAGTAATAACCATTTTCAGCTGCTGATGAACCACCAAAGCTTGAAGCACCATTAAAACTTGCGCCACCCGGTGCCGCTGTACCTGGAGCTAATAACGCAATACTTTCAAAACCAGTGTTTACTGGCATAGCTTTTAATTCAGCATCACTGAATGTTAGACCTGAAGTAGACGAAGCCATATCTACACGGCGAATGGCGGATCCCGTAACAGCAATTCGCTCAATATCACTACCGGCTTTATATAATTGTGCATCGAGAATAATTGATTGACCAATCGTCACTGCAACATTTTCTTCAACTAACGGCTCAAAGCCTTCTTTACTAATGGTTACATCATAAGTGCCCACTGGCACATTGCGCAGTAAATAGTCACCATCATTATTACTAGTAATGGTATACACTAAGCCTTTACTTTTATGTTTTAAAGTTATTGTAGCCCCGGTTAAATCGTTGCCAGCTTGTGCCACTACATGACCTTTAACAATGCTACTACCATCAACTGCTTTTGCTGTAGGAGTCATTATTAATGCAGCCGTTACCGCCGTTGCTAACAGCGATTTAATGCCTATTCCCCGAGTTTGCTTTTTATTATTTGTAAACATGTGAATGTTCCCTTGTTCCTGTTGGTTTTATTGCCTATTTAACTTAGACGACAAAAAATATACACTCATTACATATTGTATACAATATTAAATATACACATAATTCATATTCATCTTTAAGCAACTGATCTTATTAGTGAAAAATTCTTATGAACTTTCGACCCAACAGAAAGGATCTATTTATGGTGCTAATGGGAATAATAAAAAGGGGGGGGGAAGGCATCACTTCTGTATTCTTGCTGCTGGAAAGCTAAAGCGATGCCTAAAGTTATAAATTAGGGTTTAATAGCCGGTACTAGTTGCTAGGTATATTTTTTAATTACTTTTTTCACTTTCTAATTTTATCAGTAATTGTTTTATATCGTTTTTAGCTTTAACAATATGATTTTTTAGAAATTCACAGGCATTTTGACAGTCTTTTTTTCTGCATAACTCGAGTAAAGTACGGTGCTCTTCAGGAGCTTTTGTTAAACCGCCTGCCAATAAAATATGCATACGTACATAGCGCTCTGAGTTTTTGCTGTACATATCAACCAACTCACGGGTTTGTGGTCGCGCGGCGCGGCTGTATAATTTAGCATGAAACTGGCTGTTTAAATCGCCAGTGGCAAGGTGGGTATCGCCGGCATCCATGGCTCTTTCAAGCTCAGTTAAAATAAGCTCGGCTTCAATAAAGTCTTGATCAGTTAAGCTTTGTATTGAATGTTTTAATAGCTCGGCTTCAAGAAGTGCTCTGAGGTCAAAAATTTCGTCAATTTGCGACGCCGAAAGCTGTGTGGCAGTGGCTCCTTTATGAGCTTCAAAGTAAACCAGCCCTTCGGCTTCAAGTTGTAGCAAAGCTTCACGCACCGGAATTCGACTCACGTTTAGCTCTGTGGCTAATGCAGCTTGGCGTAGCGGATCACCCGCTTTTATTTCACCTGAAAGAATTTTTTCACGAATAGCTTCTGCTACAAGCTGAGTTCGAGTTTTATGTTCTATGGCCATAGTAATTTCTATAAATTGCATTTGATATACATTATACCTATAAAAACACGCATGCCAAGTTAGAATCCTTCACAATAAAGAGATAGCGGGAAATGCAATTTCCACTCCCGCTACAATTAACTAAGACTGATAGCAAATTGGTCGCAAAAATCTCAACATTGCATTTAACCCAACGGAAGTGCTACGTACATCTGTGGAGCTTGGAAATGGTCCACCATGGTTCATTGAGCCACATACTTCTACGCCGGTTGGCATTTGATTGTGTATTAAACGCCCTACTTTGTATTTCAGCTCTTCTATAACGTGTTCAGCTTTAGCTAAATCATCAGCGCTGTCATGCACACTTGCCGTAAGCTGCCCTTCAAGCGCTGCTACTAGTAAACTTAACTGCTCCATGCTTTCATAGCGAACCAATAAAGCGGCTGGACCAAATACTTCTTCACGTAATGCAGGGGTTGCTAAATAGGTATCAACATTACAGGCAAATACATGGGCATTACCATGAAAGTCTTCTGTAAGTGCGCCTTTTGCAATAAGCTCTACGTTTTCGAGCTCACTGCGCTGGCTAACTTGCTTTTTAAAGGTCTTCACAATACCTGGGGTTAATAAAGTATCTGAGGCGGCTGCACTAATGCAGTTGGCTACCTCGGCTTCTAATTCATCACAGCCCGTTGGTACCAGCCATAAGCCAGGACTGGTACAAAATTGGCCATTACCCATTAGCATTGATTGGCATAGCGCTTCAGCCATAGCTTTACCTTCATTTTGAGCTTTTTTTGGTAAAACTATTTGTGGATTTATACTGCCGAGCTCGCCATAAAACGGAATAGGCTCTGAACGCTTGGCAATTGTTTCTTGTAGTAAACGTGCGACATTAAATGACCCCGTAAAACCAACAGCTTTAATAGCTGGCGCCGCGACTAATTGATGCGAAATATCGTAAACATCACTTTGCAGCATTGAAAATACACCTAGCGGCATATCACATTCTTTAATCGCAGCAAGCGCTGCACGAGCCATTAGCTCCCCTGTGCCTGGATGCGCAGTATGATTTTTAACAACCACTGGGCAGCCTGCTGCAAGTGCGGCGGCGGTATCCCCCCCGAGTGTTGAAAATGCATACGGAAAATTAGACGCACCAAATACAGCTACAGGCCCAAGCGGTAAGTAATTAAGCTCTGTACGAGGTTTAGGTAGTGGCGAGCGATTACTATCAGCTTCATCAATCAGCTTTAAACCTAGTGGTGAATCTGGGTTTTCACGCAGTGCACTGGCAAATGCTTTTAACTGATTAACCGTGCGCATTCGCTCACCTTGTAAGCGTGCCATAGGTAAATTGGTTTCTTGCGCTGTTTGCGTTAGTAAATCATCGCCAAGTGCTAAAATTTGCTCTGCAATACACTCTAAAAAATCTGCACGCTGACTAAAACTCGTTTTTCTGTACTCGATAAAAGCATTATCAGCAGCATCAACTGCCGTATTTAACTGAGTACTCGTTACATTAAAGTAGCGTGTCGATAATGGTTGATTTTTAGCCGGTGAAAAGGCTTGAAATTCACCTTGCTCAGCGCGACCTTGCCATTGTCCGGCAATTAGGCTTTGTCCTGTTAATGTCATGCTTTTCTCCTCGTTAAATTACTTGAAACCCATAGGCATATGGGTCGTCGTCATCTACTGTAATGGTGCTCGTTCCGGTTACCCGAGACCAGCCGCGAATGCTAGGTAAAATAGCAGTTTGACCTGCCACTTCAGACACCTGCTCTATACAGCCAATAAACTGGCTGCCAATATAACTTTCATGAATAAATGCATCGCCTTGCTGCAATAAGCCTTTACTAAACAACTGAGCCATGCGGGCGCTAGTGCCTGTTCCGCATGGTGAGCGGTCAATGGCTTTATCTCCATAAAAAACCGCATTAGCCGCATCTGAGTTGGAATTTTTGGGTGAGCCAGTCCATAACACATGGCTAGCACCTTGAACGGTAGAGTCGAGCGGATGGATACATTGTATTTTGGTATTAATAGCATCACGCACTAATGGGCTGTATTTGAGTAATTGCCCTGCACTAAAATGTTCAATACCTTTAAAGTTGCCCTGTGGTTCAACAATAATATAAAAGTTACCACCAAAGGCGATATCAACCTTTAATTCGCCCAACTCTGGAATATTGATACATATAGACTGATGCGCTAAATAAGCAGGCACATTGTAAATTTTAACCCACTGCACTTTACCACCAGTCATTTCATAATTGACCTGAACTCGTCCTGCTGGCGTATCCAGTTTTAAAGTACCGGGGGTTTTAGCATGTAGCAAACCATGCTCTAAGGCGAAGGTAACAATACCCATTGTACCGTGACCACACATAGGTAAGCAGCCGGAAGTTTCTACAAATAAAATGGCTGCATCACCATCTTCGCTAGTAGGTGGGTATAAAAAACCGCCCGACATCATATCGTGACCTCTGGGCTCAAACATGAGCGCTTGACGGATCCAGTCATGGTTAGCTAAAAAGTCCTGGCGCTTTTCGCTCATGGTATTTCCCTGTAACAGAGGGTGGCCACTTGTTATAAGCCGCACAGGGTTACCGCAAGTATGGCCATCTATACAAAAAAATGTTCCTTTGCGCATCACTTAATCCAATTTAGGTTTATTTACATCAACACAATACGCTTTCGCAGTATCGTTAAGCGTTGATGAAGAAGTTTTTTCATTTACAACCAGTAGTTTAAAATCTGCTATAGCTTTTACTATAGCGCTGCCAACTAGTTGCCATGTAGAGCTAGCTAACTCATTACTATTAAACTGAGCGGCCATTGCTGGGTTTATGCCATGCCAATTGGTTTTCATTTGCCTATTCCGAACTGAATTTATGCTTGATATGATAAGTATATTGTATACAATAATCAATATCCTATTTTAATATTGAATTTATAGGTACACACCCTTAAAAGATTACAAATAATAAATTACACATAACTAATTGAAAGTTATAACTAAAAATGAGTTAGAAAGAGCTAGTAGAGTTTTTTCTTATTACTTGTCAGTAAATACAATATCGATTTATTTTTTAAAAAACGTATAGCGTTTTACTTTTATCATCAGGGGAAGGTAATTTTGACCAATACAAGAACTCAAAGAGTCGCCGTGATCGGTGCCGGTGTAATTGGTATTTGCACAGCTTTACAGTTACAACAAGCTGGCTTTGCAGTGACGCTATACGATGAAAATGGCCTAGCGCAAGGCTGTTCAAAAGGTAATGCTGGGCACTTTGCCACCGAGCAGGTATTTCCTCTAGCGCAGGTAGCATTATTAAAAAAATTACCTGCTATGCTTTTTAACCCATTAGGACCATTGCGCATTGATTGGCGCTATGCAATAAAAGCTCTCCCTTGGTTTTGGCAGTTTATTAAAAATATGCCTACTGCCAGATTTATTGCACATACACACGCTCTCAAAGCCTTAAATGAACATGCAATTCATGCTTATGAAAGATTATTAGCAAACTATCAACTGGGCCACCTGCTTACTAAACAAGGGAGTTTACTTACCTTTGAAAAAACCCCATTGGTTGATGTGCAGCGCACCTTGGCTATGTATCAAGCGCAAGGAATTAAAGTAAAGCTACTTGATACAAAGCAAGTACATGCTCTAGAGCCCAGTTTATCCGACAAAATAAAACACGCTTTATTATTTGAAGACGTTGCTCATAGTATTGAACCACATTTATTTTGTATCCAATTAGCGCAAAAGTTCAGTTTATTAAAAGGGCAATTTCGTCAACAGAAAGTAGTTGCTATCACGCCTAAAAGTGAAGGTTTTATGGTGAGTGATGAACAAGATAGTCTCAATTTCGATAAAGTCGTGATCGCAGCGGGTGCTTGGAGTGCCTCTCTCATCGAGCCGCTTGGATACACAGCACCTTTAGATACCGAGCGTGGTTACCACTGTATGGTTAATATTAACCATGGCCTAACACGGCCCGTAGCTTCTGCTGAACGGAGTCTTATCATGACCCCGATGAGTCAAGGGTTAAGAGTGGCAGGCACAGTGGAGTTTGCGGGTATAAATAGAAAGGCTAATAATAAACGTGCATTAGCTTTACTGCCCCATGCACAAGCGTTATTAGCTAGCCAGCCTCTTAGTGCCAAGACTACATGGATGGGCTGTAGGCCATCATTGCCTGACTCATTACCTATAATAGGCCAAGCCCCCAATCACAATAACCTGTACTTTGCCTTTGGTCATCAGCATTTAGGGTTGACACAAGGAGCCATAACTTCCGAGTTAATTACAGATTTGTGTCTCAATAAAGCCCCCTCCATAAATTTAGAGCCATATTCTATAAACCGGTTTATGCGCTAATTCTTTAAAAATTATAATTAAACAAATACATAGGAGAACCTAATGATGACCAAAGGTATTGGTACTCAAACGAAAGAACAAGCACTTGCTAGTCTTTCCAATATGACTCGCGATTTAATTCCCATTCAAGCTGATGAGCATCTAGCCCGTATTGCCCGTGCTCAAGAGTATATGCAAGCCAATAATATTGATGCAATTTACTTAAATGCAGGGACTAACCTTACTTACTTTACGGGTATGCGCTGGTACGCAAGTGAGCGCATGGTCGGTGCTATTTTACCCGCGAAGGGCGAAGTACAATATATAGCCCCTGATTTTGAAATTGGCTCTCTCAATGGCTTTAAAGTTATAGAAGGCCCAATTCGCGGCTGGCTTGAACACGAAAGTCCTTATGCATTATTTGTCAAAGTGCTCACCGAAATGGGCATTGCTGAGAACGGCACTGTAGGGATTGACGAAAGCGCGCAGTTTTTCATTTTCGATGGCATAAATAAAGCGCAAACAGGCTTAAACCTCGTTAATGCACAGCCTGTTACAGCTCATTGCCGCATGCATAAGTCAGCCAATGAACTAATGCTAATACAGCGTGCGATGGATATGACCTTAAAAGTTCATCAGGCCACAGCCAGCATGCTATATGAGGGTATAAGCACAACTGAGGTAGAAGAATTTATTAAACAAGCGCACAAAAAAGTTGGCGCGCCTGGTAACTACTTTTGCATCGTTTTGTTTGGCCTCGCGACATCATTTCCTCATGGTGTCAAAGAGCCACAAATTCTTAAAAAAGGAGATATGGTTTTAATTGATACTGGCTGTAAAGTACACGACTACTTATCAGATATAACTCGCACTTACGTATTTGGTGAAGCTACAGACCGCCAACGCCAATTTTGGAATTATGAAAAAGCCGCACAAATGGCCGCTTTTGATGCAGCTCAAACAGGTCAAAGTTGTGAGAGTGTCGACAACGCTGCCCGCTCTTACTTAGCAGAGCAAGGCCTTGGCCCTGAGTATCAAACACCTGGCTGCCCACACCGTACCGGTCATGGTATAGGCTTAGACATCCATGAATGGCCTTACCTAGTCGGCGGCGATAAAACACCTCTAGCCGCAGGTATGTGCTTTAGTAATGAGCCAATGCTAGTTGTACCTGGTGAATTTGGTGTGCGTTTAGAGGATCACTTTTATATTACTGAAAATGGTCCAAAGTGGTTCACTGAACCCGCTCATAGCCTCGAAAACCCATTTGGGTTATAAGATAAATATACTCATTGCTGCACGGCGAATACTTACCGTGCAGCTAATTAGTACTTGAACATTAGGCTTGCGCAATCTCACCCTTTCAAGGGCGAGTCAAGCAAGAGGTAACTAGTCTTTTTTCTGACTTAAAGCGCGTGAAGTTTTTACGGCTCTTTCACTTGGCGGTGTGTTTTGATTTTCAATGTACTGCTT
>NZ_JACDWV010000154.1:0-18350 GCF_016464105.1 Pseudoalteromonas sp. bablab_jr010
GAATATTACCGCGGTTAACGAGGGCTTGATTATAGTGAGACCAGTTTGTGATTTTGCTCATTGTTGTTGCACAGGCTAGTAGGATATAGATGATCTGATCACAGGCTGGCAAGATAGTTCAAACTTTTAGGAAACAACGCCTCACGAATGACAGAAGCCTCAATAGGTGTACGCATTGCCATCCACACAACCATGCCCACGACAAACAGCGCCGTTAAACCGCCATAGCCAAGCAGTTTTAATCTAAATGGGTTGGTCGTTTTGCCTTCCATTTGTTTTTCTGAGGCGTATTTGATCAGTCCTTTTTGATAGTTGAATTTTTCCATAGTGCTATCACACGCATCAATACATAAGCCACAGTTTATGCATTCATACTGCAAGCCATTACGAATATCGATACCCGCTGGGCATACTTCAACACATAGGTTACAGTCTACGCAGTCACCTAAGCCTAATTCTTTAGGGTCGGCTTTACGCTTACGCGCACCACGAGACTCCCCTCGCGCTTGATCATAGGTAACAACTAACGTGTCTTTATCAAACATCACTGATTGAAAACGCGAATATGGGCACGCCACTGTACACATTTTTTCACGTAAGAATCCCGCATTACCATAGGTACAAAACGCGAACAAGAATACCCAAAAGCTGACGATACCAGACATTTCTAGGGTAAATAAGCTCATGTATAGAGACTTAGCAGGAATGAAATAAGCCATAAATGACATAGATGTAAGCAATGAGATCACCAGCCAAGCTGCATGCTTAGTGATTTTCTTTTGCCATTTACTTACTGACCATTGAGCTTTATCAAGTTTAATACGCTGATTACGGTTACCTTCAACTTTGTGTTCGACCCAAGTAAACATCAGCATCCAAATTGTTTGAGGGCAAGTGTAACCACACCAAACACGCCCTAACCAATTAGTGACGAAAAACAATGCAAACGCCCCTGTCATAAATAACATAGCTAAGATCATAAAATCTTGTGGTAACAGCGTTAAACCAAACAGGGTAAATTTTTGGCTGGCTACATCGAGTAATACGGCTTGGCGGCCATCATAGGGGATCCACGGAATGGCGATGAACGTCAGCATCAGCACCCAGCCTAAGTAACGGCGGATACGTTGGAAATACCCCTTTTGCTCACGAATATAAATTGGCCCTTCTTGGTTGTAGGGCTTGATGATTAAGTCTTGCTCTTTAATATCAAATTTCATTTTGCTACTTACTTTTGTGTCGGTAATAGCCTGACAGAGCAACTATCAGGCCAACACAAAATAAAAATAAGTTATTGATATTAAATGATTAAATTTACATTCAAACAACTGAAAGCACGATATATCGCGAGTTATCGCGATATTTCACGATTTAGCGCTTTATCGCTAGCTTTTTCATTTTTGATCTAAGGGTACTTTCGGGAAGTCCCAGCAAGATTGCAGCACCATTTTCACCTGATATTTGCCCGTTACAGCGTTTTAGCACCTCACAAATATGCTGCTTTTGTACTGCATCAAGAGAAACCACCTGCTCATTTGATTGCTCGTTACTCAAAGGTGCTGAAAGCTGCAGTACAGTTTGCTTAGACAGAATTGCTTCACGTTCTAGAATATTTTGTAGCTCACGAATATTACCTGGCCAATCATAATTCGCCAGTTTGGTGAGTGTTGCTTTGCTAAGCCCTTTTAACTGTTTACCTAAGCGCTTGTTCAGCTGCGTAATAATATTTGCTGCGAGGAGTGGAATATCTTCCTTGCGCTCACGAAGTGCAGGCACACGAATGGGAAACACATTTAAGCGATAATACAAGTCCATTCGAAAGCTGCCCTGCTCAACCATTTGCCACAAGTTACGATTTGTTGCAGCTAACACTCGGATATCGACTTTTAAAGTTTGACTACCACCGACACGCTCAAACTCTTGCTCTTGTAGTACCCGCAGTAATTTACTTTGCGCCTCTAATGGCAGCTCTGCAACTTCATCTAAAAATAAAGTGCCTTTATCAGCCAGTTCAAAACGCCCTTTTCTGCGTTCATTAGCGCCAGTAAACGCCCCTTTCTCATGACCAAATAACTCAGATTCAATTAAGTTGGCGGAAAACGCCGCGCAGTTTACTTTTATGAAAGGTTGCTCAGCACGATTGCTCAAGCGGTGAAGGTTTCGTGCCACCAGCTCTTTACCCGTGCCGTTTTCACCTAAAATCAAAACCGTACTATTAGTTTGGCTTACCAAGGTAATTTGCTCGAGCATACTTTGAAATGAATGACTTTGCCCAACTAAGCCAGAGTCTTGCCAATCTTCGTTTAACTCTGAAATAAGGTAAGCATTTTCAGCTTGAAGCTGCTCAGATAGGTGCTGAACTTGTGCTAAGGCATCACGCAACGCCGCTTCTGTTTGCTGCTGTTTTGATACATCGCGAAAAATCGCGACTGCTCCAATCAAGGCACCATTTTTATAAACTGGCGTTGAAGTATACTCAACAGCAAAATAGCTTCCATCTTTACGCCAGAATACCTCATCGTTTACATGACGGTGTTTGCCATCGAACATAGTGCAATATATTTGGCATTCATCTGCAGGATATGGCGAGCCATCTTTACGAGTATGGTGATGATATTGATGTATTTTTTTACCAAGGAGTTCGTCTGCTTTCCAGCCTGTCATGCGCTCAGCGGCAGGGTTTACAAAAACTGCATTACCCGATAAATCGAAGCCATAAATTCCCTCGCCAACGGCGTTTAGCAATAACGTGGGGTCGTTTAAAAATTCCTTGATCATAGTAATCACTCAATTCGCGAAATATCACGAGCAATTATGACAAGGTTGAACATGCTTAACAAGCAATCATAAAAAAAGCGACTAGAAGCCGCTTTAATATATCGTATGGGTTTACAGTGTAGGCACTAAGATAATTTCGCCCTGAGATACTTTCATATCTAATGGTAATTTGCTCAATAGTGCAACTTTAGGGTCGTTCATATTTAACTTATAGACAGGATTAACCGCTAAAAAGCCGTTAATCACTTGCATTGCCTGATCATCTAATAAGTTTAAGCTGCCCTTGAAACCCGCGGTGTCGATTGTTGTATCAACCAGTTTTACATTACGTAAAAAGACCGCTTTTTTCTCGCTGTCATAAAATGGGCTACCTTCGATTTGTAGCTTTAAGCGTACTGGATACTTAAGCGCAAACGCTTTGATGACGGCACTAGAATCGGCCCCTAAAACCACCACATCACGTTTATCTGGGCCAACATTGACACTCAGGTCGTTTACCGCAAAATCAACTGGTAAGCCCATCAGCTTAATCTGTTCACTTAGTTTTGGTAATTGATTAGCAAGGGCTGCTTCAATTTCAGAGTTGGTAAACGAGTAAACAGACATCCCTTGATCTGTCGTTTTACATGCCCCTAAAAATAAACAGGTAAGTAGTAATAAAATTCTCATTGTTTTCCTCAAAAACACACGGAAAAAAACCGCTTTAAAAAGCGGTTTTATTCGTTAAATTGCAAATATTGCTTTAAGCCTTGCTAGTGTGTCAGCTGAAACTGAACCCTCACTGACTGCAAGTAATTGCTTTAAGTAATAATAAACATCTGCCTGTTCGCCACGGTGTTTATCATCTAACATCGCAACTTGCTCTGTCATACGTAACTGACTATCAGCCGATTCTACGCCTGCCAGAATTTCGATACGAGTTAACAGCTGCGCAGCGTTTAGCTTAGTTGTTAATGAAGCTTGAAACTGCGAAGGCAGTTCGCTGTTGCTTTCAAGAGCAGCAAATAAAGCCGTTAATTTAGACTGCTCTGCTTGCTTACTAATTAGCGCTGATTTTGCACTAATCGCTGCCTCTAACTGAGTCACGCGTGCCGATAACGCTTTTGAGTATTCAAGCTCTGCTAGCTTCACTGTTAAATCTTTAAGCTGTGCAAGATGCATCACGGTCTCAAGTGCAGACTCAAGCTCACTTAACTGCTGTGCGGCAACTTCGTCATTTTGTTGCTGTACTTGCTTTTGCTGTTCAAACTCAGCACTGCGCTTAGCAAAAGTCTCGTCATTAACTCGTCTGAATTGCTGCCATAAGGTGTTTTCAGCTTTCATTCCAGCAAAGCCAATAGTCTGCCAAGTTTGTTGAAGCGCTTTTAGCTCTTGGCACGCAGCAGCTAAATCATCACTTTGTGATAACTGTGTTGCTTGCTCAACAAGTGCTGCTTTTTGATCAGCGTTTGCTTTATGAAATGCAGCAAGTTGAGTTTGAACTTGTGATTGTGCAGCTTTGAATTGCGCTTGTAGTTCACGGTATGTTTTAGGATCGACGTTACCTGCAGAACGCCACGCTTTTGCGGTACGGTTGAACTTGCTTTCAAACTGCTTCCAATCAAACTCATCAGAAGAGCTATCAAGCTCTGTTAACTGCTGCATTTGCGAGATTATTTCAACGCGCTGTGCTTTAGCTTGTTCACGTTGTTGCTCTTGCTCTGCGAAATACTCACGACACGGCGCAAACAGTAATTCAATTTGTTGATCGAATAACTCGCCTTGTTGCTTTTCTGCATCAGTATCTAAACGCCCTAACTCATTCCAACGACGACGTAACTGTTTAACATGCTCTGCACGTTGTTTAGGGTCAGTACACTCGGTTGCAACAAGTTCATTTACTTCAACGAGTAGCGCATCACGCTTTGGTGCCGATGCGTATTTTTGCCAATCTTTTGCTTCTGCTAGTTGGGCTTCTAAATCAGCTTTAAGGCTATTTAATGGCTGTTTGTAATAGTCTGTAAGTGTTGCGTATAGCTCTTCAAAACCTTTAAACACACCAAAGGCAACATTAAAGCGACCTTGCTCAATTAAGCGTTTTACATCACGAGCTTTACGCTTAGCTGTTTGTTGATTTTTCTCAAACTTATTCGTCAGCGGTGCCATCGCTTGCTGCCAACTGTTTATTGTTTCAGCTAAATTTGCTTTGAAGCGACCTTGTAAACGACTAGGAATACTTGCCAGCTTTTTACGTGCTAGTTTTTGCTGTTGCTCAAACTGCTGCTTTAAGCCGTCAAACTCGCTTTCATCTTCAGTTGTCGCAACGATATTTAATTGATCAAATGCCTCTTTAAACTCAGCAATCGCGCTAACTAGTTGCGGTAACTGTTCAACTTGCTTAAATAAAGTTGCTAAATGCTGTTTTACATCACTAACATGTTTACTTTCAGATAAGTTCGCCTCTGCTAAGGCATCTTTTGCCTCTACAACTTTTGCCTCTAGCCAATCTTGTTGAATTTGCTCTGGTGTTTCTAAACCTAATTGCAATGCATTTTCAATTTCTTCGCCAATTGCTTCAAGGCTTGCAAGTGCTAATACCTGACGTTGTTGCTCAGCTAACGCTTGCTGCGCTGCTTCATGCTCTTTACTTAAAACTGCAATATGCGATTCAAGCTTTTGCGTAATCGCTGAATATTTCTTATCTAACGTGCTTACTTGCTCATCGCTCAGCCATTTTAGTTCGATAGCTTGCCACTGCTGTAATAACTCAGCATGTTGCATCGACACTAACTGAAAGTCATTTTTATCACGAAGCGCATTAAGCTTTGCTAATACCACACGTGTATCAGCTTCTACTTTGGCAGGCATTTCTATCGCTAAGCGTTCATTGTCAAGATGAGTCGCCAGTTGGGTATGCGCCTCACCTTTTGCATGCTTTAATAGTGATTTAGCAAGTTGATGATTAATCACAAGCTCAACAAGTTGCAATTGCAGCTCTTCACGGCCTTCTTTAAAAGCTTTATCAATTAAGCTTGGGTTTGCTAAACGCTTTAATAACTTAACACGAACTTGAAGTTCTTTTTCTGCAAAGGCGAGTTTCTCAAGAGTTTTGACTGGTGCATAACGCTCAATAAATTCATTTTTGATATTTGCATCTAGTTGGCTGTCGGTATTTAAAACCGCTTGGTTAATATGCTGCTCAGCAAGGTCTTTCAGTGCTTGGTCTTGCTTGTATGCTTGCCACCATAAAACAATATCGTTCACTTTGTTTAATGCTTTTTTGCGTATTTCAGCTGAGCTGTCTTCAAGGGCAATGCTATTTAAGATGCTAAGGTCACGCTCTGTATCAAGACGTTCTACCGCAGCTAAACGCACTTGGTTTTTAGGATGCTTCCACTTTGGAGTAAACAGGTGTTTAAAGATCATTTTCACTAAACCTAGCTATTTCATTTTCTGATGCGAATTCTTTTTGCAATTGAGCTTTGCTCTTTTGCACCATTTCACCATTTGCGCCAATGGTAAATTGCTCATTGCTTTGCGAAACTTTAGCTTGATAAAGCATTACGAGTTGAACGGTTTGTTGTTTTTGCTCCTCAGTCAAAGGGGTGCCGTCTGGCCACTTACCCGTAGAGGCACCATACTGAAGACGTTCAAATACTTCTGGGGTGATATTTTTAACGATGTGATCAATATTCATGTTACTTTTTCTTTTTTAAAACAACTAAATAGATGCGGCTCACAAGATACCACACAAAACCTACTGCCATTGCCGATGTATAGGCATACCACTCAAGAGACTTTGCTTCGGGGTGCATAAAGTAATAACAGAAAAAGCCCCCTAAAAATAAAATCAGTGCGAGGAAAGACTGATTCATAAACTTTTGTTGTCTACGAATGCGCGTTTCTTTTTGCATTTGCTGCAATTGCTCATTGCTTAGATCGGTGACTTGGCATTCACAATGCGGGCATTGCTTATGTTTGTCAGATATTGATTTTGCACACTGCGGGCAACTAATAATCGCCATATCTTTCTCCATACTACGCATAAAAAAGGCGCCTTTAGGCGCCCTTTATTGTACTTGTTTTATGAGTCGATGTCTTTTTTGAATTTCATTCATTTATGAAGATTCGAAAACCTGCACAACTAAATTCACCGTAAAAACTCAAAAAAACGATTTATTGTTTCTGTTTCGCCTTTTCAGCTAGACGCTTTTCCCAGAAAGTCGCATTTTTAATGCCTAATTTAACGGGATCAAAAGTGATTTCACCACCGGCTTTCTTTTGATCTTCGTAATCACGTAAACAGTTAAGTGCAGGTTTTGCGACAAAGAAAATAGCCAAAATACCCACAATATTGATCCAGGCCATTAAGCCTACGCCAATGTCACCAATATTCCAGATGTAACCTGAGTTGTTTACCATACCGTAAGCCACCATAAACATGATGACAAACTTCACAACAACCAACGGAATATTGCCTTTGAAATAACGGTTTAAATAAGCAACGTTCGTTTCAGCAATATAGTAATAAGCAAGAATTGTAGTAAATGCGAAGAAGAATAAAGCAATACCAACGAATGCTTCACCAAAGCCACCAAATACGCTAAATAATGCCATTTGTGTAAAAGCAGCAGAGCCTACTTCAGTTGCAGCATCAACGTTTTGCACAATGAATTGACCTGCAGGTAACTCACCCACAATGTTGTATTGTTTAGTGATTAGAATCATTAACGCAGTTGCTGTACAAACAAAAATGGTATCAACATAAACAGAAAATGCTTGCACTAAGCCTTGTTGAGCTGGGTGATCTACCTCGGCAGCTGATGCTGCATGCGGACCCGTACCTTGCCCTGCTTCGTTTGAGTAAATACCACGTTTAACACCCCAACCAATAGCAGCACCAAAGCCTGCTTGCGCGGTGAATGCATCAGATAAGATCATTGAGAAGATACCTGGCACTTTATCTAGGTTTAAGAACACCACGATTAACGCTAACACGATGTAACCTAGCGCCATAAATGGCACCACAATTTGTGTGAAGTTTGCGATACGTTTAATGCCACCAAAGATGATAAATGCAAGCACAATTAAGATGATTGCAAGAGCAACCAACTTAAAGCTACCTACTTCACCAAAGCTGGTGCTAACCAATGTGCCTTCACCAAAAACTTGTGTGAATGCATTACCTACCGCATTCGCTTGAACGCCCGGAAGGAATACACCACAAGCAATAATCGCCGATACTGCAAATAATACGGCTAACCACTTTTGCTGTAAGCAGCGGTCGAAGTAATATGCTGGGCCACCGCGATATTGACCGTCTTCTTCTGATTTATAAATCTGACCAAGTGTTGACTCGGCATACGCAGTACTTGCACCAAGAAACGCAACTATCCACATCCAGAAAATCGCACCCGGACCACCAAAGCCGATTGCTGCAGCAACCCCGGCAATATTACCTACACCTACACGGCCTGATAACGAAACCGCTAGCGCTTGAAACGAAGAAATACCCGTATCTGAATTATTAGAGCTAAGTAATAATTTACACATTTCTTTAAAATGTCTAACTTGTGCGAATCGGGTTAAAACGGAATAAAACAGACCTGCGCCTAGACATAAATAAATGAGTGCATCACTCCAAATTATGTCGTTAACGGCGCTTACTAAAGCTTCCATGGATATCCTCTATGATTATATTTTTTATTGTTAGTTACGATACTCAGCGTGAGCTTGTGAGAATGCGCGACTCGATAACTGTGAGAAATAAAAATGAAATTTTGTTACTTCACAGCTGAATATATTGGATATTAACTTAAACCAACCAAGTTTGTTAACAGTTAATTTTCAATATGATAAATGTACCTACTAAATTAACATTCGATGCATCCTGCTCTGCACCGCTGCTTTTTTAACTTTCATACCAATTTGTTTAATTAAGTATTTTTGCAAATTGGTATCAGATACAATTACGGGCATCAGTTTTGCTGATGCCCGTAAGGGTCGTTATCTTAATTTATCAACCACGTTAACAATAGCCGCTAACGTATCTTGACCAAATTGATACGAGCGACGATCTGACCAGCCATAATCTGGATCTGGTAAATCATCGTTATCTTTAAATGGCATCTCTACCGTGTACGCTAATGCATTAAATTCATGCGCGACAGCAGAAGAACCGACAGTTAAGTTAGCCTGGCCCGGCTCATCTTTTGGATAACCATGTTCGTCTTGGAACTCAGGCGTCACAGTTAAAAGCGCAGCTTTAAAGCTATCTTCTAACTCTTTTAAGCGATCATCGTAGCCCGGGATACCTTCACTACCCGCAACAAAGTTATAAGGAATTGCTTCGTCACCATGAATATCTAAGTGCATATCAAGGCCAGTTTCTCGCATTTTGTTAAGCACTAAGAAAACTTCAGGGCTATTTTCCATGCTCGGTGTTTGCCATTCACGGTTCAAGTTAACGCCTTTAGCGTTAGTACGTAGGTGACCACGCACACTGCCATCTGGGTTCATATTTGGCACGATGTAGAATACCGCTTTAGATAATAGTGCCGCTGCATGTGGGTCTTCATCATCAAGTAATTTATGAAGTAAACCTTCAACGTACCACTCAGCCATAGTTTCGCCTGGGTGCTGGCGCGCCGTGATCCAGATTTTTTTCTTCTCACTGCTAGGAATACCCACACGTAAAACACTCATGTCACGGCCATCAAGGGTTTCGCCTAATGTTTCTAATTCACAGGCATGTTGGCTTTGTGCCCATGCTAGTAAATCTAAGTGACGGTCATAGCTGTATGGCGCAAAGTAAGCAAAGTACATGCTGCCGCACTCAGGCTCTACTTCAAATGATAGTGTGCCGTTTGCGTACTCAGATGGGACACGGAACCAAGTTTGACGGTCGTATGATGCAACCGCATGGTAACCTTCCCAGCCATCAGGGTATGCTGAGTTCTCTAGGTTATTAATGTATAATTTATGGTTTTGAAACGCAGTTGTTTCAAGACGAAAGTGAAACCACTGGAAAAAATCAGACTGATTGTCTTTATTGATTTCTAATTGAATATTCAGTGGATCAACGGCTTCAATAACCTTGATATTACCACTGTCAAAATTGCTGGTGATTTTCATTCTATAAACCTATTGGTTAAAAATAATTCTTAGCTATTCGCTTGTTAGTTCAGAATTAAGTCAACGCTCTGTAGTTAGAACGTTTTGTTAGTAATATGGTGTAGACCCTTAACAGCCTATCACATGCTGAAAATTTGCAAAAACTTTCACGACTAAAAAAGCCAGCATAATGCTGGCTTCTAGATTCTTTATAACTTAGGTATTAGCGAGGTAAGCTTGGGAAAGTTACTTCAGCCATATCACGCATACAACGTACTACCTGACAGCTATAACCGAACTCGTTATCGTACCAAACGTAAAGTACAACGCGGTTGTCATCTACGATTGTCGCTTGTGAATCAACAACACCTGCGTAACGGCTACCTACTAAGTCAGTCGATACGATTTCAGTAGACGCTGTGTAATCGATTTGATCACGAAGGTCTGAATGAAGTGCTGTTTCACGTAAGAACGCATTTAGTTCTTCAACAGTTGTACCTTTTTCAAGGTTTAAGTTCAAGATAGCCATTGATACGTTTGGCGTAGGAACACGGATAGCGTTACCAGTTAGTTTACCTTCAAGCTCAGGTAAAGCTTTAGAAACCGCTTTTGCAGCACCTGTTGAAGTGATAACCATGTTAAGTGCAGCAGCACGGCCACGACGCTCAGCTTTGTGGTAGTTATCAATTAAGTTTTGGTCATTGGTGTACGAGTGAACAGTTTCAACGTGACCATTTTTGATACCAAACTTATCGTTAAGCGCTTTTAACGTTGGCGTAATAGCATTGGTCGTACAGCTTGCTGCACAGACAATTTTATCTTCAGGTTTGATATCTTGGTTGTTAACACCGTACACGATGTTCTTGATGTTACCTTTAGCTGGTGCAGTTAATAATACTTTAGCTGCGCCTTTCGCTTCTAAGTGCTGACCAAGGCCTGCTTCGTCTTTCCAAATACCTGTGTTATCAACAATAAGCGCATTCTCAATGCCGTAAGCTGTGTAATCAACTTCGCTTGGTGAGTTAGCATAGATAACTTGGATGTAGCTACCGTTAGCTTTAATTGCATTGCGCTCTTTGTCAATTGTAATTGAGCCATTGAATGGACCGTGGATAGAATCACGACGAAGTAAGCTTGCACGCTTTTCTAGGTCACCATCTTTACCACCACGTACAACGATTGCACGTAAACGTAGGTCTGCATAAGGACCTGACTTCTCGATTAAAAGACGCGCTAATAAACGACCGATACGACCGAAACCGTATAACACAACATCACGTGGTTCTTTACGCTCTGAGTTTGCGATTTCTGCTAATTCGTCAGTTAAGTACTCTTCAACTGAGCGACCTTTAGCAGCATCGTTAAACAAATAACCATACGCTAGTTTACCAATATCGATACGTGCTGAGTTTAAGTCCATTTTGCTAATTGCTTCTAAGAAAGGGAAGCTTTCACGTAAACGTAGTTTTGTACCTTCAAACTGAGCAACTGTTTTGTGTGCTTTGATGATATCGATTGTACTGGCATTAACGAGAGGACGGCCATATACAGCGATTTCGATACCACGATTACGGTAAAGTCTACCAATAATAGGTTGCATACTTTCTGCGTAATCTTGACGTTCTTGCCAGCTGCTTGTGTATTCTAACTCGTGAGATGAGGTCATTTTTTTTACCTAATTAAACAATTTTGAACGGATAGCCTTAAAAAATGTGTTGTGATTTGAGAGCAACACATCTCAGGCAGGGGTATTCTAATTTAAACTCGAACGATTCTCCACTGTTACAGAACAAATCATTGCGCTAGAATAAAGTAGTACAAATTAAGTAGAGGTTAAGGAATGTTATTAAGAGCAAGCGTGTTGCTTGGTTTATTGGCATTAGCAGGCTGTGAAGATCCGCTTACACTGGCGAAAGTGTGCGACGAAACACCTGGCTTCTGCAGTGATTTAAATAAAGACAGTCACTGTAAAGAGCAACGTGCCGAGGTCATCATTCAACGTTATGTTGAATATAAGTCGCCAACAGACGAAAACAAATATCAATTATTAAAAGACTTTGAGAAATACGATCAATGTGTATCGCTTGCGGCCAAGATTGAGCATATAAAACTAAAAGAAAAAACCACCTCTCGCGTTGAAGGTCATTTAACAAGCATTAAAGAAATGACACGTATTTTTCAAGATACCAAAAACACAGACCACCCAGGCTTGTTGTATTACCATTGGTCACGTAATAATGACCAATCTGCGTTAACTAAATTACTCGCCTTGGAAGAAAAACAAGATAAACGGGTGACTGAAGATGCCGAAATGCAGTTTTTCTTAGCTAGCTACTACGTGAAGTTTGATGATGAAAAAACCATTGATTTGCTCTACAAAACGCTAGAGCTAAATCAAGCAGGTGAAACACCCAACCCTGAGATCTACCCTACTCTTGTGAGCTTATTCTACAAACACGAAAAGTATAAGCATGCCTACACGTTTGCACGTGTAGCACAATTATCAGGGTATGAAGATGTCGATATTTTACCTATCGAAAATCAACTTGCTGCCGCAGGCAAAAGCCTAGACAGCTTAGATGATTTAGCACAAAAAACCTACGACAGTATCCAAGAAGGAAGCTTCGTATCACCACGCGGGTTTTGATAATTCCAACTCGCTAATGTGCAGTGCTCAGACAAATAAAAAAGGCAGCTAACGCTGCCTTTTCTTATTTTGCTTTGCTTGTGCCAACTTCTACACGAGTTTTTAGCTTTTGACCTGGTCTAAAAGTCACAACTCGGCGCGCCGAAATAGGAATATCTTCACCTGTTTTCGGATTGCGGCCTGGACGTTCTTTCTTATCTCGAAGATCAAAGTTACCAAATCCAGAGAGCTTAACCTGCTCGCCTTTTTCTAGCGCTGAGCGGATTTCTTCAAAAAACGCTTCAACTAAATCTTTGGCATCTTTTTTATTGATCCCGAGTTTTTCAAATAGGTGTTCAGCTATGTCGGCTTTAGTAAGCGCCATATCTAGTCCCTCAACGATGCGTTAAATTGTTCGGCCAGTGCGGCCACCACATTATCAACTACTTGATTGATATCTTTCTCTTCGAGCGTTCTATCAACCGCTTGCAGTGTTAGAGCAATCGCCAAACTCTTATAATTTGGCTCAATACCTTTGCCCTTATACACATCGAATAAGTTTAGGTCAACCAATTGATTTCCGCCAACTTTTTCTATGACATTTAAAATATCGCCAGATTTTACGTGATCTTCCACTAAAATCGCGATATCACGGCGGTTTGACGGGAATTTCGACACTGCCACGGCTTCTGGTAATTTTCTTTTTTCTAGTGCAGACATTTCGATTTCAAACACAAATGCTGTGTTGTTGATATCTAGTGACTTTTGCGCTTGTGGGTGCACTGCACCAAAGAAACCTACTTTCTTACCATCAACATAAATAACCGCTGATTGGCCTGGGTGTAAGCCATCAGACTGCTCTGCTTTTATCTCAAAACGTGACGAATCGTTACTAATAGCTAAAAGTGCTTCAACATCACCTTTTAAGTCATAGAAATCAACGCTACGCTTTTCTTGAACCCAATGTTCACCGTGCGCAAGACCAGAGATTACACCACCGATAACAGCAACTTGGTTTACGCCGTTTTCAGCATTTTCGTCACGTAAGAATTTTAAGCCGTGCTCAAATAAACGGACGCGTGGTTGCTGGCGGTTTTGATTGTAAACTAGCGACGCTAATAGACCTGGCATTAAGCTCACGCGCATTGCTGACATTTCAACCGAAATTGGGTGTGGCAATACAAGCGCATCACTTTGCGGGTGTAAAATTGCTTGTGCTTTTGGATCAACGAAGCTGTAAGTAATTGCTTCTTGGTAACCACGTGTTACAAGCGTATTGCGGAATTTAGTTACCGCAACATGCGACTCGTCATGGTTAGTCATTTTTAATTTAGCAGTTGGTGCAACGTTAGGAATGCTGTTATAGCCGTATACACGCGCAACTTCTTCAATTAAATCTTCTTCGATACGAATATCAAAGCGATAGCTAGGTACGTCAGCACTCCATACACCATCAACAACTTTAACGTCTAAACCTAAACGCGTTAGGATGTCAGTTACTTTTGCATCATCAATGTGGTGGCCAATTACACGGTCTAAACGCTCACGACGTAAACGCACTTCTGTTACTTTTGGTAATTTGTCAGTTGCAACTGCTTCAACAACTGGACCTGCTTCACCGCCAACAATTTCAAGAAGTAATGCTGTCGCTCGTTCCATCGCATCTTTTTGCAGTGCAAAATCGACACCACGCTCGTAACGGTGTGACGCATCTGTGTGTAAACCGTAGCTACGTGCTTGACCCGCAATAGCGACAGGGTTAAAGAATGCACTTTCTAATAAAATATCTGAAGTTGCTTCAGTTACACCTGAGTTTTCACCACCAAAAATACCTGCAATAGCAAGCGCTTTATTGTGATCAGCAATCACAAGCGTAGACTCGTTTAGTTTTGCAGTGTTGCCATCTAACAGAACTAACTCTTCGCCTGCATTCGCGCTACGTACTTTAATACCACCTTCAATTGCATTTAAATCAAATGCGTGCATTGGGTGGCCTAGCTCTAATAACACGTAATTTGTTACATCAACAACAGGGTCAATTGAGCGAATACCACTGCGACGAAGTTTTTCTACCATCCAAAGTGGTGTTTCTGCATCAAGGTTAATACCTTTGATCACACGACCTAAATAACGAGGACACGCATCATCATTCACAAGCTCAATCGATACTTTGTCATCAATCGTTGCAGCAACTGCTGCGATTTCAAGTGTGTTTACATCAACACTGTTAAGTACACCCACTTCACGCGCTAGGCCTTTGATACCTAGGCAATCACCACGGTTAGGTGTTAAGTCAACATCAATAATGTTGTCGTCTAGGCTTAAGTACTCACGTAAATCAGTACCGATTGGTGCATCACTTGGTAATTCCATGATGCCATCACCTTCTTCGCTGATACCTAACTCAACGAATGCGCACAGCATACCGTGTGAAGGTTGACCACGAAGTTTGGCTTTTTTGATTTTGAAGTCGCCTGGTAATACAGCGCCAACAGTCGCAACAGCGACTTTTAAACCTTGACGACAGTTAGGTGCACCACACACGATATCAAGTAGCTCATCACCACCTACGTTTACTTTAGTTACACGTAACTTATCAGCGTCTGGGTGTTGACCACACTCAACCACTTCACCAACAACAACGCCTGTGAACTCAGCTGCTGCAGGCTCAACACCGTCAACTTCAAGACCAGCCATTGATAACTGTTCCGAAAGAGCCTGTGTGTCGATTGCTGGGTTAACCCACTCTCTTAACCACTTTTCACTAAATTTCATTTTATATCTTCACTCTTAACGGAACTGGTTTAGGAATTTTAAATCGTTTTCGAAAAATGCACGTAAGTCGTTTACGCCGTAACGCAACATCGTCAAGCGCTCAACACCCATACCGAATGCAAAGCCTGTGTATTTTTCTGGATCAATACCCACTGATTTAAGAACGTTAGGGTGAACCATGCCACAGCCTAATACCTCTAACCACTTGCCGTTTTTACCCATAACATCAACCTCAGCTGATGGCTCGGTAAATGGGAAGTAAGAAGGACGGAAACGAATTTCCATATCTTCTTCAAAGAAGTTACGTAAGAAGTCGTGCAGAATACCTTTTAACTCAGTGAAGCTTACATCTGTATCAACCATTAAGCCTTCCACTTGGTGGAACATTGGCGTGTGTGTTTGGTCGTAATCGTTACGATAAACACGACCTGGAGAAATGATGCGCAGTGGTGGCTGCTCAGTTTCCATGGTACGGATTTGTACACCACTTGTTTGTGTACGTAATACAAGCTTAGGGTTGAAATAGAAAGTATCGTGATCAGCACGCGCTGGGTGGTGCTCAGGAATATTTAGCGCATCGAAGTTATGAAAATCATCTTCAACTTCAGGACCTGATTTAACCGCAAAACCTAACTCACCAAAAAAGCTTTCAATACGTTCAATAGTACGAGTTACTGGGTGTAAGCCACCTGTTGGCATAACACGACCCGGTAAAGTTACGTCGATCGTTTCTGCAGCTAGTTTCTCTTCAAGAGCCTTACTTGCTAGTAACTCACGCTTTTCGTTAATGGCTGTTTGTACTTCTTGTTTTGCTTGGTTAATCACTTGACCCGCTTCTTTACGCTCTTCAGGGGCAATCTTGCCTAGCGTTTTAAGTAAGCTGGTGATTTCACCTTTTTTACCAAGGTAATTAACCCTGATATCTTCTAGTTGCGCGATTTCATTCGCACTGGCAACTGCCTCAAGTGCTTGCGCTAAAATATTTTCTAAGTTCATTGAGTACCTGGTCTTTCACAGAAGGATTTTTGTAATAGCTAATGATAACTGAAAGCAAGGACTAGATTCTAGCCCTACTAAAGCTTTAACGTTGATTTTATAAAAGGAATTGTTAATTTTCTTTGTGCGGCCATTGAGGCGTGGTCAAGTTTATCTAAAACGTCTAATAATGCACGCATATCACGGCTTAATCGCGTTAATAAAAAGCGCGCGCATTCATCAGTCAATTCAAGGCCACGCATGTGAGCACGGCGTACGAGCGCTTCGGCTTTGTCATCATCGCTCATTGAACGAATTTGTAACGTTGTGCCCCACTTCAAACGCGAAACTAAATCCGGTAGGTTGATATGCAGCATGTCAGGTAATAAATCAGCTGTGACCACAAGGTATTTGCCCGGCTCATTGAAGCGATTGAAAAAGTTAAATAATCCTTTCTCCCATGCATCGTTGCCTGCTACCAAGTGCACGTCATCAATACATAACACGTCAAGGTTTTCGAGGCCTTCAAGTACTACAGGGCCGTAGTCAACCACTTCACGCATCGAAAGTAACATGGTTGACAAACCGCGCTCTTGAGCGTGAATACAGGTCGCATACAACAGGTGCGATTTACCTGAATCGCCCAAACCGCATAAATAAGTATATTGAAATTTGTTACTAAGCTTTGTGAACGCATCTTTAAGGTGACTCACTTCAAGCGAGTTTTCGCCACCAAAATAAGAAGTAAATGTTTCATCATCAGGCAAAGTAACTGGCAATGCCATTTGCATTGGTTCTTGCACTGCGATTAAAGCCCCTGCCACTGATATTCAAGCTCATCTTTATTGACTACTTGATAGAAATCACGCGGGTCCTGATACGCTTTAAAGGCACTATCAAGTTCTAACGCTTTTCTAAAATCATTCATGCTGCCAGTGTGATTAACTGTAAATTGAACGCTATCAGGTGTACGCACAGATATTACGGCACGAGTAACAACACTTAAGCTCTCTAAACGGCGTTTAGCAAATTCAATATCAACAAAGTTATTGATACCTTTAAGATAGAAAGTTGCTGTCGCAAGTTGGCCAATCATCGTTGGATCTATTGCGTATTCTGCTGCTAAGCCACCTGCTAAACTATCAATCATGTCTGCAACAATTTGCTGCTTATCACCCATCAAACGATTAGTATCGAATAATTCAGCATTAGTGAAACGCCAATCAAGGATCCAGGTTTCTGAATCAGCTTGTTGATACATTCTTGCAGTAATACTGCGCTCAGCACTATAACGGCTTGAAGCTCGCTCTACAGGCTCAGAGAAATTACCCCACACTTCTGGTATCCCAACAATAGCGCGATCTTGTAAATCAAGTAGTGGCACAACGACAGGTAAACCACGACGACTTGCTTTGTCGTATATAAGCTGTTCAAGCTGTGGGTATGATTCTTGAGTAACCAATTCACGGCGCCAGTTATCTTCAATGCCTAACCAGATAGCCACTAAAGGACGACGCGTGCCCCACAATGGCAAGCCAAGATCTTTGATTAATGCATTAATCTTATTGGCTTCGAACTTAACAACTAGATTTAAACTGCCATCTGCTTTTTCGTCATATTCAAATTTGAGCATGTAATCGGAAATGTCGCGGGTGCGTTGTTTAGCAACTGGGTTTTGATCTGCGCTTGTGTCCCCACTTACTTTCACCAACACATTTAGCAGAGCTTCACGGCTTGCTGCCAAACGAGCATCACGTGATTTGTCTGCAACTTTAAGAGTATCTTGATATAAACTAGTCACCTCAACAGCAAAGGTTGAAGCACTCGAAAAAAATAATAATAAACAAATAAGTAATCTAGACACAGGCCATTAGTTCTTGCTTTTAAACTGATTTGATCCTAAATCAAAGCCATAAACAAAGCAAAGTTAATTTAATGAACGGCAGCTGAGCGAGCTCGTGAATTATACCATTCCGCTTAAATATCTGATCTAATATAGGCTATATAAAATCACCGGTTAATAACATTGAATCCAAACATATCTGAACAGCTTTTAGCGCTTTCTCGTAAAGAACCAAACGCACGAAAACGCATGCGATTGCTC
>NZ_JACDWV010000155.1:0-102374 GCF_016464105.1 Pseudoalteromonas sp. bablab_jr010
AAAAGGCCACATATGTGGCCTTTTTAACATAATCAATCTGTCACTTGTTCTAAGTAAAGTCTATCAACTAAGAAATCATATTCTCTTTTTCGAGGGTGGCTTTCAGGTTTTTGATAATCAGTTAATGTACCCAGTTTTACATCTGGTTCTGGGTTTATCAAAATAAAAGGTAAAGCAGCACTAACATGATATCGATTTTTAGCTGTATATCTTACATTAACTTGTGGGCTAACTCTTGTTGGTCTACGAATTCGCAATTTTTCTTTATCACCTAAACTTGCAACACGACTTTGCTCTTGTGCAACTAGCGCTTGCCAAGCGTGTTGGTCGATCATTCTTGGGTTAGAATAACTAGCCGATTTATCCAACATTGCTAAGGCCATTTTTTTTGTTAGCGTTTTAGTTGCGTGTTTGTGCATCCAAGTAAAACGAACAGAGTAGGGCGATTCAGTTTCAAAATGGATCTTACGATATGCTGCAAGGGTAATGAGATTTGGAACAGCATTGTGAACAGCTTCAAACCTCGCATCATTATTATCGATAGCTATAACACTATTTTTAAAATCAGCTTTGGCTTTATTTAATTGATTTATCCTTGCAATGAAATGTTGCTTATCGACATCTTTTAAAACTAATAAGCCTGGATGCCTTTTTAATACTCGACTACTTAATCCTGACTTTTTATAAAAATCACCAAAGGAATTTAGAATTAATTTATGAGCATCATCGCCTTCAATTTTATGTACACTAATTGAAGAAGGAACTTTCTTTTCGTCGTTTACATCGATATCTGGCAGTTGATAATATGAAGCCTTATCAAAACCCACTTCTTTTAATTCTTCACAAAACAAATGAGTCAATTCACTGACTAAATCAAACTGACTGCGTATTTCTAACTTTGTACTCATAGGAACACATCTTACTTATTGTTAGTTTTATTCTAACCTTATACCCTGTTCTTTTGTAGTTAAATTTTTGTATTTTGCTGACCTCATCCTAAAGTTGAATTAAGTATGATGTGTTCCTTGCTGTCCTTTAGTACAAGTTTTTAATTTGATCAATGTAGGACTTGAAAAGTCTATTTTAAGCATGTAAAGCTGAGGTTACAGTAAGGCCTTGTATAAGTACGATGTGTTCTTGTGTTGTGAGGCAACTAATAAGGTAACCAAAAAAGTGTAAGTGACTGGTTTTAAAGAATAAAATGCTGGAACCCTAATTGTTAATATCTAAACTATTTATCAAATAACGAAATAATCGTAAATAGCTGAATATTGTCCTTGAACTTAGTACGTGCAATAAGTTAGTTTTCGTTAACGGTCTATGTTAGGAATGAGGAAAGAACATGCAATCGTGGAACCCAGACAGCTGGAGAAAACTGCCGATACTTCAGCAGCCAGAGTACCCAGATCAAGAAGCCCTTAAATCTGTTGAAGGGCAATTAAAAAGCGCACCACCTTTGGTATTTGCCGAAGAGACGCGTAGCTTATACAAACAACTAGAAGCTGTATGTGAAGGTAGAGCCTTCTTATTACAGGGTGGTGATTGTGCAGAGTCATTTAGTGACTTTAATGCCGCAAATATCCGCGATACATTTAAAACACTTTTACAAATGGCCGTTGTTTTAACTTATGGTGGTAAATGCCCTGTAGTTAAAATTGCGCGTATGGCAGGTCAGTACGCTAAGCCTCGCTCATCAGATTACGAAACAATTGATGGTGTTTCATTACCTTCGTACCGTGGCGATATCATCAATAGTTTTGAATTCACAGAGCAAGCCCGAGTACCTGATCCACAGCGATTGATGACTGCATATCATCATAGTGCTGCAACGCTAAATTTATTACGCGCTTTCGCGCAAGGTGGTTTAGCCGATTTGCATCAAGTAAATCGCTGGAACATGGGCTTCGTTGCCGCAAATCCGCTTAAAGAGAAATACCAACAACTAGCTGACAGAATTCAAGATGCGCTTGAATTTATGGAAGTGTGTGGTATCGACTCAACCGTTGCACCGAGCTTAAAAGAAACAGACTTATTTACATCGCATGAAGCGTTATTATTGGGCTATGAAGAAGCTCTAACACGCCGTGACCACTTATCAGGTGATTGGTACGATTGTTCTGCACACTTTGTTTGGATTGGTGAACGTACACGTCAACTTGATCATGCACACATCGAATTCTTTAAAGGTATTAAAAATCCAATTGGTGTGAAAGTTGGGCCAGGTATGGACCCAGATGAGCTAATCAAACTTATCGATGCAGTTAACCCAGATAACATTCCAGGTCGCTTAACGTTAATTACGCGAATGGGTGCTGATGTACTGCCAGAGAAACTACCGGCACTAGTACGTAAAGTACAACAAGAAGGCCGTAAAGTTATTTGGAGCTCAGATCCAATGCATGGTAATACTGAGAAAGCGAGCTCAGGTTATAAAACACGTAGCTTTAATAATATTCTTCGTGAAATTAGCCAGTTCTTCGCAGTACACAAAGCTGAAGGTTCATACCCAGGTGGTGTTCACCTTGAAATGACTGGCCAGCACGTGACTGAATGTACTGGTGGTGCATATGGCTTATCTGATGAAGATTTAGCACAGCGCTACCGCACTCAGTGCGACCCACGCCTAAATGCAGATCAAGTTTTAGAACTAGGTTTCTTAGTTGCTGATTTATTAAAAGACGCACGTAAGTAACACTAAGTTATCCAAAAAAGGCTGCATATTGCAGCCTTCTTTAATGTCCGATACTAAAATAAGTTAGTACTTACGTCTTTCAAGACCAGTATCAGATATAATCTTTGCAGAAATTTCTTCTACTGAATGATGAGTCGAATTTAAAAATTGAATCTTCTGTTTTTTATAAAGCATTTCTACTTCACGCACTTCGATACGACACTGCTTTAAAGATGCATATTTTGAATTAGCCATACGACGCTGGCGAATATCGGCAAGGCGAACAGGGTCAATCGTTAAACCAAAAAGTTTATGTTTGTAAGCTTTTAAACACTCAGGCAGGGTGCCTCTTTCTAAATCATCTTCTGTCAGCGGGTAATTCGCCGCTTTGATACCATATTGTAATGCCAGGTATAAACTAGTTGGTGTTTTACCGCTTCTGCTAACACCTACTAAAATAATGTCGGCTTCAGCATAGTTTTTAATGTTAGCGCCATCATCATTGGTCAACGCATAGTTAACCGCATCAATACGAAAATCATAACTTTTCTCGTGCATCGAATGCGTTCTATGAACCTTTGGTACTGGCGCAACTTTTAACTCTTGAGAAATTTTATCACTGTATTGTGATAAAAAGTCATAACACACCGCGCAAGACGATTTAATAATTTCACTTAGCTCGTGGTTTACAAAAGTGAAGAACACGAGTGGCTGTTCTCCATCACGTTGCGCTGTTGAATTAATTAAGTTCTTAACTTCAATTGCTTTTTTTTCTGTTTCAACAAAAGGAATTGTTTTGTGATTAAACTCAACAGGAAACATAGATAAGGTCGCATGACCAAAGACTTCAGAGGTGATTGCTGTTCCATCAGAAATATAAAATGCAGTTCTCATATTTAACCTTTTTATTACCTTTATCTGCAAAATAGGGGCTTCACGGTTTACGTGAGGTCTGTTGCCAGTGTAGAATGACTACGACCTTTTTAGAAGGTTTTCTTTCTTAACTCTCACAGTTAGTACTACAATTTGTTTATGGAGAAAGATCCGTGCAAGAATACGTTCTCTGGTATCAAGAGCTTGGTATGCAAGATGTTCCTCGTGTTGGCGGTAAAAACGCTTCACTTGGTGAAATGATCTCAAACCTAGCTAACGCTGGTGTTCAAGTGCCAGGTGGTTTCGCTACAACCGCTGATGCATTCAATGAGTTTCTAGAGCAATCTGGATTAAACTCAAAAATCCACGATATTTTAGACACATTGGATGTGGATGATGTAAATACACTCGCTAAAGTCGGTGCCGAAATCCGCCAATGGATTATCGATACACCATTCCAACCTAACCTAGACCAAGCCATCCGCGACGCATATAGCCAACTACACGGCGACGCATCACAAGATGTTTCATTTGCAGTTCGCTCATCTGCTACAGCAGAAGACATGCCAGACGCTTCATTCGCAGGACAACAAGAAACGTTTTTAAACGTACGTGGTATTGATGCAGTAATGACTGCAATCAAACACGTGTTTGCCTCACTATTTAATGACCGCGCTATTTCTTACCGTGTTCACCAAGGTTATGATCATCGTGGTGTTGCATTATCAGCTGGTATCCAACGCATGGTTCGTTCAGATAAAGCAGCTTCAGGTGTTATGTTCAGTATTGATACTGAATCTGGCTTTGAAGATGTTGTATTTGTCACTTCAAGCTATGGTCTTGGTGAAATGGTTGTACAGGGTGCTGTAAACCCAGATGAATTTTATGTTCATAAACCAACTCTTGCTAACGGTAAACCAGCGGTAGTTCGCCGTAACATTGGTTCAAAAGCAATCCAAATGATTTACTCAGCGGATGAATCACATGGTAAGCAAGTTGAAATTGTTGACGTAGATTCGTCACTTTCAAACAAATTCTCAATCACAGATGCTGAAGTTCAAGAACTTGCAAAGCAAGCTGTTATTATTGAAAAGCACTACGGTCGTCCAATGGACATCGAGTGGGCAAAAGACGGCAACGACGGTAAACTTTACATCGTTCAAGCACGTCCAGAAACAGTTCGTTCAAACGAAGACGCTAACGTTATGGAGCGTTTCCAATTAAATGGTACAAGCACAGTTGTTGCTGAAGGCCGTGCAATTGGTCACAAGATTGGTTCAGGTACTGTACGCGTACTAGATTCAATTGATGAAATGGACAAAGTACAACAAGGCGACATTCTAGTTACTGACATGACTGACCCAGACTGGGAGCCAATCATGAAACGTGCCGCTGCGATTGTTACAAACCGTGGTGGACGTACTTGTCACGCGGCAATCATTGCTCGTGAATTAGGTATTCCTGCAGTTGTTGGTTGTGGTAATGCAACTGATTTAATTAAAGCAGGCCAAGATGTAACTGTATCGTGTGCCGAAGGTGACACAGGTTATATCTACGAAGGTATTTTAGATTACGAAGTACTTACTTCACGTGTTGATGAAATGCCAGAATTACCAATGAAAGTTATGATGAACGTAGGTAACCCTGATCGTGCATTCGACTTTGCTCGCTTACCTCATGCCGGTGTTGGCCTTGCGCGTGTTGAATTCGTAATCAACCGAATGATTGGTGTTCACCCTAAAGCACTTCTTAATTTTGATGCGCAATCTGACGAGCTAAAAGCTGAAATCTCAGAAATGATTGCAGGTTATGAATCACCTGTAGAATTCTATATTTCTAAGCTTGTTGAAGGTATTGCAACACTAGGTTGTGCGTTTGCACCTGAGCGTGTCATTGTTCGTATGTCTGACTTTAAGTCAAACGAATATGCAAACCTTGTTGGCGGCCAGCAATATGAGCCGGAAGAAGAAAACCCAATGATTGGTTTCCGTGGTGCAGCACGTTATATCTCTGAAGATTTCCGTGACTGTTTCGCGTTAGAGTGTGAAGCGATTAAACGTGTTCGCAACGAAATGGGTATGACTAATATTGAAATCATGATCCCATTTGTTCGTACGCTTGAAGAAGGTAAGCGCGTTATTGAATTACTTGAAGAACATGGTCTTAAACGTGGCGAAAATGGTCTGAAAGTAATCATGATGTGTGAATTACCATCAAACGCGTTACTTGCAGATGAGTTCTTAGAGTATTTCGATGGTTTCTCTATCGGTTCAAACGACTTAACTCAGTTAACATTAGGTCTTGACCGTGACTCAGGTTTAATTGCGCATCTATTTGATGAGCGTAACCCTGCAATCAAGAAACTATTATCAATGGCTATTCAAACTGCTAAAGCAAAAGGCAAATACGTAGGTATTTGTGGTCAAGGTCCTTCAGATCATGAAGACTTTGCAGCTTGGTTAGTTGAGCAGGGCATTGATTCTGTTTCTCTAAACCCAGATACAGTATTAGAAACTTGGTTATATCTTGCTAAGAAATTAGCCGACTAAGTACTTTATTTAATTAAAATAAAGATTCTGATATAAAAAATGCCAGCACTTAGCTGGCATTTTTGTAGCTCAATTAGAAATCAGCGAGCAAGTTTTTTATCTATATAAGCACATGACTTAGTCAGAGCCTTTTGGCACAAGGTTAAATAATCACGCGCTTTAGGATAGTAAAAAGATAAACAGAAAAGTCCTGCAATAAAGAAGATCAGCGACGGTCCGGGAATAATAACAAAAACTAAACCCAATAACATGCACAAGGCACCTAAACTGATTAATGCAATTTTTTTCATCTGGCTATCTCATTTGCTGCTTTAATACACAGTATAAAAGTATTGCCCCCGAAATCGATAAAAAGAGTGTTACAAACTGTAAAATCTTCAATTTATCTTAGCTATTAGCATGATATAATTTGCAAAATGCCTTAATTTATCACCGTCATGATAGCAACAATAAGCCAACAACAAGCCACCACAGAACTCGTTTCTAATTACTTAGATACAATACAAAAACAAGGTTTTAGTGGTGATACCGATGCAAGCTTTTCTACACGTTTAAGTTTATCAACCGATAACAGCGTTTACCAACAGGTACCTCAAGGTGTCATCTTTCCAAAGTCAGCAAAAGACATACAACTTGCTATGCAAATTGCTTCTCGTGATCCGTTTTTATCACTGACTTTTGGTCCACGCGGAGGTGGTACAGGTACTAATGGTCAATCGCTAACCCCAGGTATAGTTGTTGATTTATCTCGCTACATGCGTGAAATTTTAGAAATCAATGTCGAAGAAAACTGGGTGCGCGTGCAAACGGGTGTAATAAAAGACCAATTAAACGACTTTTTGCGTCCTTACGGTTTTTTCTTTGCGCCCGATTTATCAACTAGTAACCGTGCAACAATCGGTGGAATGATAAATACAGATGCATCAGGTCAAGGCTCTTTGGTTTATGGCAAAACAAGTGATCACGTTTTAGGCCTAACAACTTATCTTGTTGATGGCACTGAAATGTCAACAACCCCTATGCCTGTCGAAAAAGCAAAAGTTATTGCTGAGCAAAACACGACAGTAGGTAAGTTATATAAAACAGTTCTTGATATTGGCCTTGAGAATCGAGACGCTATTTTAGAAAAATTCCCACGTTTAAACCGTTTTCTGACCGGCTACGATTTAGAACATATTTTTTCTGATGATTTACAAACCTTTGATATGAGCCGATTAATTACTGGCTCCGAAGGTTCATTAGGTATAGTTACTGAAGCAAAACTAAATATTACGCCCATTGCTGAATTTAAAACATTAATCAATATTAAATACGATAGCTTTGATTCTGCACTTCGTCATTCACCATTTCTAGTTGCAGCAAATGCAACTTCTGTAGAAACAGTCGATAGCAAAGTACTTAACCTTGCTCGAGAAGATATCATTTGGCATTCAGTATCGGACTTAATAACCGATGTTGAAAACAAAGATATGCAAGGGCTCAACATGGTTGAGTTTAATGCGGTTTCACCAGAAGACATTAAAGATAAAGTAGACACTCTTTGTAAGCTACTCGATGAATGTGTTGAAAAACAAACTAATGGCGTGATCGGTTATCAGTTAACGAATGACAAAGCTGATATATTAAAAATTTATGCAATGCGTAAAAAGTCAGTGGGCCTTTTAGGAAATGTAAAAGGCAGTCAAAAACCGTTAGCTTTTGCTGAAGATACTGCAGTACCACCAGAAAACTTAGCCGATTTTATAGTCGAGTTTCGTGAACTTCTCGATAACCACAACCTTCAATATGGTATGTTTGGCCATGTTGATGCCGGTGTATTACACGTACGACCTGCTTTAGATATGTGTGATCCAGAGCAAGAAAAATTACTTCGTCATATTTCAGATGAAGTCGTTAAATTGACTGCCAAATATGGCGGCTTGATGTGGGGAGAGCATGGCAAAGGTTATCGAAGTGAATATGGCCCTGAGTTTTTCGGCGAGCATTTATTTACACAACTTCGAAAAATCAAAGCGGCATTTGATCCAAATAACAGAGTAAACCCAGGTAAAATCTGTACGCCAATTGAAAGTAAAGACTCACTCGTTTCTGTTGACGATCAAAAGCGTGCCTGGTTCGACAAAGAAATTTCTATCGATGTTAAAACAGAATTTAATAACGCGATGACCTGTAATGGTAATGGTCTGTGTTTTAACTACGATGAAAAATCACCAATGTGTCCATCTTATAAAGTAACAGGTGACCGCCGTTATTCCCCTAAAGGTCGCGCAAGTTTAATGCGCGAATGGTTGCGACTTCAAGAGTCTGAAAATATTGATTTACTCAATGTTGAAAAAGAATTAGTTAATGGTGAAGTGATCACTTGGTGGGAACGCTATCAACATAGTCGCGATAAGAAAAAAGGTGTTTATGATTTCTCTCACGAAGTGAAAGAATCAATGGATGAATGTTTAGCTTGTAAAGCATGTACTACTGCATGCCCAATAAAAGTTGATGTACCAACATTCCGTTCACGCTTTTTAAATTTCTACCACAGTTATTATGCGCGCCCAGCAAAAGATTACTTAGTTGCAGGTATTGAGCAAACTGCGCCGGTTATGGCAAAATTTGCTAAAGTGGTAAATCCAATAGTAAATACAAAACTTGTTTCAGGATTAATTAAAAATACCATTGGTTATGTTGATACGCCAAGTTTAAGCGTACCGCAACTTTCTAAACGTATTTCAAAAGATCAGCAATTTAATTTTGAATTACTTAATTCGCTTTCAAAAGAACAACAAGCAGAATATGTACTGATAGTACAAGATCCATTCACGAGTTTTTACGAAGCCGAATTAGTCGAAAGCTTTATTAAAGTCATTAAAGCGTTAGGCAAAAAACCTATGCTATTACCATTTAAACCTAATGGTAAAGCACAGCATGTAAAAGGGTTTTTAAATGAATTTAAAACAACAGCAAAAAATGCAGCTGAGTTTTTAAATTCACTCAGTGAAATCAATGCTCCTTTACTTGGGCTCGATGCATCTTTGGTTATGTGTTACCGAGATGAATATGTGTCAATTTTAAAAGAGAACCGTGGAGATTTTAAAGTTGAGCTTGCGCATGAATGGCTTCAAACGCAAAACTTTAAACAAGTTACTCTTGCCACTACAACGAGTTCGCCATTTAAATTGTTGAGTCATTGTACTGAAACAACAGCAATGCCGAATGCATCTAAAGTTTGGCAAACCATTTTTGCTGATCTAAATTTACAGCTTGAAACTACCAGTACGGGTTGTTGTGGTATGGCAGGAACGTACGGCCATGAAAAACAAAACCAAGAAAATTCACGGGCTCTTTATGAAATGAGTTGGCAACCAATTATTTCAAGTAATGAGCCTGAAACTATTTTAGCAACTGGCTTTTCTTGTCGTAGCCAAGTGAAGCGCTATGAAAAATTTAAACCAAAGCATCCACTGCAATTAATTGCAGAGCTACTTTAAGTTGTAAAAATAAAAAAGGCGCTCAACGCGCCTTTTTTATTGGTAACTTTTTGCTATGGGCTTGGTACTCATGCCATGAATGAACACACTAAATAAAATGGTTGTTAATGTTACTGTGGCAATTTGTTCTTTGTTTTCAATTGCTGTATCCATCACCATTAAAGTGAAAACGATAGACGCCAAACCTCGAGGACCAAACCACGCAAAAGTAAATTTGTCTTTGAAATTTAGATTAGTAAACATAAGTGAAAGGAGTACCGGCACAATTCTAAAAATCGTCACACTTAATAATGCATAAAAAACAATTGGCCAAGTGATATCATTCACAATTAAGTGACCACATACAAAACCGAATAAACACCAAATTAGTAGCGCAACAAATTCAGCGATATGCTCAGAGTCTTTAACTAGTGTTGAACGAATTGTTTTAGGTGCTAAGTAATCAAATAAAAGCCCCGAAACAAAAACAGCAATAAAGCCACTGCCATGAAAATTTTGTGTTAAAGAGAAAATAGCCATGACTAAGCCAATCAATAAAAATGGACTGCTATTATTTGCAAAGTAATGACGTGCTAATGCTATTTTTAAAAGTGGAATAAACACGGCCATCGACACGCCTGCAACAATAAGTGCTACACCTAACTCTCTTGCAAAAACAAGTAAAGTATCAATTGTCGTTACAGCACTTTCTGGGTTTTTAGCTAATAAAAGTAAAATTAAAAAGATGGGTACGCAAAGGCCATCGTTCAAACCACTTTCCGTATTTATTCCTTCGCGAACTTTCTCTGGAACCGATGTGCATTCTAAAATTCCTTTGCTAAGCGCGGCATCAGTCGGCGTTAAGATTACCGCAATCAAAGCAGATTGAAAAAGTGATAACTCCGAAAAGAAAAACAACCCGCCAGCTATACCTAACAGTAATGTCATCGGCAAAGCAACAAAAAGTAACAGGCTAGGGTACTGATAACTATGTTTTAATACGGGAAGTTTTGATTTGGCGGCATCGGTAAATAAAAAAATACTTAAGGTTAATTCAACCAAAGGTAAAATGTCACTGAGTCCGGCTTCGCCTAACTTAAACTCACTCGGCAAAAAGTAAGACATTGCAATTCCGACCAACACAAAAAACATTGGCCCGGTAATTTCTGTTCGCTCTAATTGCCGAATCGTCAGTGAATAAAATAATAAAGCTAAGCCAACTGATGCCAGTATTGTATATTCCATTACACTTTCCTTTTTATTCCGGACTTTGCACGTTCTTTTATATTTGTTTGAATATAGATTTGATCTGTCGTAGCAATTTTTGCATGACCTAAATCTTCAGATAAATGTTTAAGAGGTCTTGTTTGGGCATCGTGTGTTGCACCGGTATGTCTTAACCAGTGAGCAGTGGCCGCTTCAAGTTGTTCCGCATCATCTTTAAAGCCGTCATCTAAAAGAGATTGTTTTGCTAAATCAAAACTTTGCTGAACCAAACGACGAATTTGACGAACAGTCATTCCACCTTTACCACGAATTTTATGAACTAACGGCTCAGCTTCATCAACGCGGGGCAGGGCAGGTAAACCACGGTAAAGCCTATAACGTTTTAGATATGATATAAAATCTTCACTTAAGGTAACATCACGTAATTTATTGCCTTTACCCATAATTCTTAGAAACCAAAAACCATCATTATCTTGCCAAAAATGTGACATAACGGGTGACCACTGAGGGCGCTCGGATAACTCAGATATTCGTAAGTACAATCCTTTTAAGCAAGCAAGTGTGAATAAATTTCTCTCTAAATCAGGTTGTTGTTCACATAAATCACGAGTAACACCAAAAACATATTCCCATTGAATATCACTAAGTGTATCGGGAATTTTAATTTGCGATTGCACAACTAAGTAAGGGCTATTCTTTTTAACAACCGGTACAAAGTTAGCAAAGGTTTTTTCTTCTAAAATTGCGAACTTATAAAAAACATTTAAAGCTGTAAACATAGCTGCGAGTGTTTGTTGGCTAGCAATATTTTCTTTATTTATGAAAGGGCGCCAATTTGTATTTAGTCGTCTTATGCCTTGTTCATCTTTATAACGCCATTGCACTGAACTTGATAACCAGGCTGAATCTGGTTCAACCATAAAATCAACATAGGCTTCAATATCTTCACGTTTTAGATCAAATACCGATTTTTCAGCAACCAACCACGACCATAAACAAAAACGCTCAAGCTCATTTCGAAAACGATTAAATGTGGCTTCTGATTTTCGGCCATACACATATAAAAACTGATAAACAAAAGCTAAGTCATTTTTTGATTCAGCAACAGTCAATCCAACTTGATGTATAAAGTGTTCAAGTTCTGGATATTCTGTTGCAAGAGTATCATCTTCAAGATGAGCAATTTGGTAACGCAGTTGTTTTAGTGTATCGACGAGAGCAACGAGCATAATGATGTAATATCTTGTAAAATAGCTAGTTATAAGATTACCATAAAGTCCGATACTGTCTAGTATTGGACTTAATATATCTATAGTATTTGCAACATTAACTAGATTGCCATACTAATATTCAAGGAATATGTATGAAAAAGTTTATCGCTATTAGTTTAGTTTTAATCACTACAATTTTAACCGGTTGTGCTACAACAGGAAGTGCATCTCCCGATGAAAAACGTGCTTTAGTACAAAGCATGAAAAACAATACATTAAGTGAGCTTTACGCTCAAAAACCTGATGTTAAACAACAAATTGCTAACTCTGCTGGTTATGCGGTTTTTGATAATGCCAATGTAAATGTTGTTTTAGCCAGTTTTGGCGGTGGTTATGGTGTAGTAAAAAATAACTTAACCGGTAAATCAACTTACATGAATATGGGTGAAGCAGGTTTAGGCTTAGGTTTAGGTGTTAAAGACTTTAATGTTGTGATGGTTTTTCATAATCAAGCAGCAGTAAATCGCTTTATTGAACATGGTTGGGCATTCGGTGGAAATGCAGATGCAGCAGCAAAATATGAAGATAAAGGTGGTGCTTTAGTTGCCGAAGCAATTGCCGACCAAGTAACTGTTTATTCCTTAACCGAAAATGGCCTTGCGTTACAAGCGGTACTTAAAGGCACTAAGTTTTGGGTAGATTCTGAGCTAAATTAAGCTATTTTAAACCCTTCTAAAAGTGGGCTAGTTAGTAACCTAACTCCCACTTTTCATTAGCTTAAGCAATTTAACATAACGTAATTTATGGGTAGTAATATATAATTTGTTTCTAGTAGTTAATTTACTTGTTTATATCTATTTTACAATTTTTTATGAGTTCTCATTTATCGCTCTTTCAATTAATAAGTTCTTTGAACAAATAGCTAGTTATTTTTTATAGTTCTCAAGAGATTAGTTTGTTATGCGTAATTATTTTTAATGTATTACTCTAACAGTTTAGATGTTAAAGCTTTTATATTTTTAGCATTTAAACCTATCTCGTATATCTACTCTTGCTTTGCTTGCACAATGCCCATTCAAAATAAACGACCTAATTTTGATAACTTTATATCTTTTCATTTGATGTTCCACATCAGAAGTAGTTCGGGTTTTTTTAAGTTATCTCTTCTTACACCTCCTAGGAAAATTCAGATTTCTTGGATAAACCATTAATTAAACTTAACTTTTCATTTTCATCTTAGTAGCATATCCATACTTTAATACTAGAAGAGTTGCTCTTTTAACATTTTATGCATTTTCTTCAAACTTTATAACTATAATTATTAGCAGGTCCTATGAGAAAGTTTATTTTGCTGACAATTTTTTTGTATTTGGGATGGGAATATTACGTTACAAATAATGGTGGTACATCTATTACTGAGGTAGTCAATAGCCGTGTTATAGCACCTTTAAAAGCACGCTTTAATAAGAGACAACAAAAACGCTTCTCTACTAATGAAAGTTATTTCGAATGTGATGGCAGACAATACTGTAAGCAAATGACATCCATTGAAGAAGCCTATTTTTTCAATAGGCATTGTCCAAATACTGATTTAGATAGTGATTATGATGGTGAGTTATGTGAAGGTGATCCTAGGTTTTAATTTCTATAGTTTAACTTTAATTCTAAATTCTATTTAGAATTAAAGTTTTCCTCCGCATTTACGAAAAAATATGAATTTTCTTAATTCCATATCAATTACTTAGGTGTAACTTGATATAGGACAAAACTTATTTAAATAAGACTTTCCTTGTTTATTTCACAATAATAATATCGGTAATAAACAATACTTTACTATTATAATTATTCTAAAAAAGTGACCAGCACTGTGAATAGCCAACTAATAAATAGCAATGAAGTTAAATTTCCTGAATCATCTATCCTCTTATCAACTACAGATTTAAATAGCAATATTACTTATGCCAATGATGAATTTTGTAAAATAGCCGGGTATTCCCTCGACGAAATGGTGCATAAACCTCACAATCTCGTTCGTCATTCTGATATGCCAAAGCTTGCTTTTGCTGATTTATGGCACCATCTTAAAAATGGTCAATCTTGGATGGGACCTGTTAAAAATCGATGTAAAAATGGTGATTACTACTGGGTGAATGCCTTTGTAACACCTATTAAAGATAAAACTGGTAATATCATTGAATTCCAATCAGTCAGAACCAAACAGAGTGATGAAGTTGTACAAAGAGCAACTGCTGAATATGCAAAAATAAACAACAACCAAAAGTCTCATGCTACAGCAGTAAAGTATGATGCCACTCTTTACATAAGTGCCCTGTTGCTAATTAGCTTTTTAGGCTCGCTGGCTGCCCTATTCAGTGCTGGATTTAATATTTTTAATTGTGTACTTGTACTATTTTTAGCATCAGCTAATGGGCTTATGTATTTTTGGCGCCAAAAATATTTAGCACTTATTAGTAAAGCAAAACAAGTATACGATAACCCCTTAATGGCTTACCTGTATTCTGGTACCAATGATCAATCTGGCTTTGCATATCTTGCACTTGAGATGCAAAAAGCAAAACTAAAAGCAGTTGTTGGCCGTGTGAATGATGTTAGTGTGGGTGTTAATTACAATGCCCAACATTGTGCTGAGTCTGGCCATAATGTTACGGAGCTTTTAAATAAACAAACTGACGAAGTTTCGCAAATTGTTGTAGCAACAGAACAAATGACCGCTTCTATTGATGAACTTTCGTCTAGCACGATGAAATCAAGCCAAACTGCTGAGTTAACGAATCAAGCAACAGAAGACGGTTCACTTGCTGTTAGACAAACTATAAATTCAATTAGTGAACTTGACGAAAAACTCAATGCCGCAAGCAATTATGTAGAAAACTTAATCCAAGGAAATCAAGATATTGTGGCAATTCTTTCTGAGATTAATGCCATCGCAGATCAAACTAATTTACTTGCTTTAAATGCGGCAATTGAAGCAGCCCGCGCAGGTGAGCATGGCAGAGGGTTTGCGGTAGTTGCAGGAGAAGTACGAGCTCTAGCGTCTAGAACTCAGCAATCAACAGAAGAAATTAGCAATGTATTAAATCAACTTACCCACGCTTCGAAACAAGCACAAATTGCCATGAATGACGGACTAGATTTGTCGGCCAAAAGTGTTAAGCTTGCCCATCAAAGTGGCGATAGTTTAGACCATATTAAAGCGCAATCAATCAAGCTAAGTGAGCTTAATAGTGTTGTAGCCCAAGCGATAAAAGAACAGCTAACGGCAAGTCAATCGATCGCAAGAAATATAACAGCAGCTCAAGATTTTGCTCATGACTGTAAAGAGCTTGGCCAAACTTCGCAGCAACTTTGTGAAGCATTACTCAGTAAAGTGACAGAACAAACATCCTTGATTAGCCAGTTTAAGTAGTTAAAGCAAAACCACGATTATTTGATAAGGTTTATTTTCGGTGTGTGCTTATTAGTACATACCGTATCAAATGCCTCTGCTAGCCGTTCGGTTTCTTTGAATACTTGTTGCCAATATTTGATTCGTATATCAGCATCAAGTTCTGTAAAATCTTTACGATCGGGAATTTTTCCATAAGGTAATGAAGCGACAAATTCCGCTGATGGGGTGATCATCACTACGTTATCATAGTTACTCGGGGTAATACCGCGCTTTAGGCTCTTATCAAACCAACCTGCCTTTGGGCTATTATTAAAATGCGGATATAATATTAGCCCGTCATTATGAATACTTAAGTCAAAGTGATAATCGATAATACCGCCATCACGATACATACCTGGTGGTGTTCCTGTTATATTTTTAATGCCTTGCATTACTAATGGAATAGAGCCTGAAGCAAGCAAAGCATCCGCTAAATTATCTTCGCTTAGCTCAATAGTATGGGTATTGAAAGTATTATTATCGGAAAAAGATAACTGACTATCCGCAGGCTGAAATACATAACGTTCATATTGCTTACTTAACAAACGTCTATTCATTCGATTGACTAAGTAGCTTTTAGATAACCCCATTAACTGCATCACTTTGTTTTCTGATGCTGTAAAGCCATTCGATTTTGCAACTATAAAGTGGGCTTTAAAAATCGGGTTGTTAATGATTTCGTGAATACCATTTTCAGCAAATACAGTGGTTAATAACTCTCGTGCTTTTGTTGTTATTTCTTCTGGTTTTGCTTTATTCGATGAATAGCGTGTTTCAGAGTAAGACTTTGCTAATCGAGATATTGCAGCAACAGGGTCATTTTGTGCAAAACAAGCAGATCTAAATGCACCGGCACTTGACCCTAATAAGTTTAAAGGTGTGGTACGGTCTTTAAAAAATTCACCAAATAGATATTTATCCAAACCAAATAATGTAAACCACTTGGGCCCGCCGCTTGCTCCTAAAAAGGTATTAAACAAATCGGCAGACAGACCTTGCTCTTGAATTACTTTTGCAGCACTAGGCCCTGCATAAATATCTATCATGGTTACTTTTCTCGTTATTGTTTTAGCTTATTTGCGCCATATACCTTGCTCTGTTTGACCTTGAACCTGTACTTTTTCAGAATCAAAACTCGGTTCTTGGCCTGCTTCACGTTGACTATGGTAGTCTTTTGTCACAGATAAGATGGTTGGCGTTAAGCGTATGATAGCGATAACGTTCACCACTGTCATTAAACCTAAAGCAATGTCTGCAAGATCCCACACTTGTTTAATGGTGGCAGATGCGCCCCAAATCATCATGGATAAATATAAACAGGTATAAATACCTCGGCCGAGTTTATTATCTAGTTTAAATAAATGTAGGTTACTTTCTGCGTAGGCATAGTTTGCAACCACAGAAGTAAACGCAAATAAGCAAATTGCAGCCGCTACAAAGTAAATGCCACCAGCGGCCATATGCGCTGTCATCGCAGATTGAGTTAAGCGTATTCCTTCCATTTCGCCGCTAATATCAATATCAGCCAATAAAATAATCACCGCCGTACAACTACACAGCACAATAGTGTCAAAAAACACCCCAAGCATTTGAATGTAACCTTGAGTGACTGGGTGGTTTGGTACTGGCGATGCACAGCCAGATGCATGTGGCACACTCCCCGCTCCGGCTTCATTTGAATAAAGCCCTCGCTGAATACCGTTTTTAATTGCGGCGCCCATAGCCCCTGCGCCTGCCTCTTGTAAGCCAAAGGCTGAAAGTAAAATATCTTCAATCATCGCAGGCACTTTACCGATATTTAGTAAAGTAATTATGATAGCGGCTAGTACAAATAAAATGCCCATAACTGGCACAATGCGTTCAGCAAAGCGGGCAATAGCTTTAAAGCCACCTAAAATAATAGAGCCTGCCAATATTGTGATCACAATACCTGAATACAGTGTTGGAATTTCAAATGCGTAATTGAGAGCATCGGTAATGGTATTCGTTTGCATGGCACTAAACGTAAAGCCATAACCAAGAAACAAGCAAAAAGCAAAACACACTGCAAGCGCTCTACTGCCTAAGCCTTGTTGAATATAATAAGCAGGCCCGCCCCTAAACTCGCCATTGGCATCCCTGACTTTATAAACTTGCCCAAGTACGCTCTCAGCAAATCCTGTGGCCATGCCCAAAATGGCAATCACCCACATCCAAAATATTGCACCACTGCCCCCTAACGAAATAGCAACGGCAACCCCTGCAAGGTTACCGGTACCTACACGGGCTGAAAGACCAGTACATAAAGCTTGAAACGAACTAATTGAGTTTTTATCTGTGCTGCTACTCGACTTTAACAGGCTAAACATATGGCGAAACTTAACCAATTGAATCGCTTTTAACCTTACCGAAAACCAGCTCCCAGCAAACAGAAGAATATAGATAAGAATTTGGCCTTCCCCCCAAAGAAGACCATTGATTGTCGATACAGCACTGTTAAACATGGCAAGCCTTTATTGTTTTATAGATAAAAAATCACAAAAAGTGAATAGCTAACCACTTTAACTCTATTTACAAATATCTCAAGTAGGCAATGGGATTAATTACCCGAGCCTGCTCCCAACTAATTTAGCAGTTGTTGCTGTAAAAAGGCACGACCTGCCGCTAAGCCTAATTTGTGATCATAGCGGAGATCTGAATCTGTACTACCCAGCAGTTTACTGCGTAATTTATCACCTGCAAAAATTTGTGTGATACGGGCATCACTTGGTGGGTTTGCAATGAAATCTAATTCATCTTGATAAGCTTGTTCGTGTTGAACCAAGTAATCAATGGTTTTAGGGCAATAACCCGATACGCAAACGAGTGATTTTAACTTATTTACCCATTCAGATTGCACTTGAAAGTTTTCATCAACAGTACGAATAACCACAATATCACGAGCACCACGATTATAGGCCTCTTTCACAGGTAAAGGTGCAGCTAAGCCCCCATCTAAATACATATCATGGACTAAATCAGTATTAGAGCTTTGAATAATGGCATCATTTGCGGCCTTGGTTGTTAGCCAAGGAGTTAAGTTAACGCCATCTTTATATAAAAACGGTAATGCGCTTGATGCTTTTAACAAGGCCAACCATTGCGTATCTTCACCATTCGGGCTCAAGTAATAGGGTTTACGATCAGCCGCGTTAGTGGTTGTGATCAACAGTTCGCGTTTGCCTAGGCTTTGCGTTGCTGTTTTAAAATCTAAGGCACGGTTTACTTCTTTGGTTTTATCAAAATACCAATCAAGGTCAACAATGCTTTTACCAAACAGCCCGCGGCCAAGTTGGAAAAAACGTTTATGCCGCGAAAGTCCTCTGATCAAACGTTTTGCATAGCCTTTTTGACGCGCTAAATAACTTGTTAAGTTTTGTGAGCCTGCTGATGTACCAATGAATAAATCGAATGGATCGTAATTATTTTCTAACCACGCATCGAGTACACCTGCGGTAAAAATCCCTCGTTGCCCACCACCCTCAGCGATTAATGCTGTTTTTGTTTGTGGTTCTACTGCGGCAATTGTTTGAGATTTCACGGTGCACCTTCCTAGGGTAATGGTTAATAAATGTATTGTATAAAGTTAAATTCAATCCTTAAAACGGATTATATAAATTGAATTAATCTATAAAACCGTTTGATAAATGAGTGTCAGGGCTTAAGCAATGCGCATAAAAACTCATTACACGCATTCACTATTTGCTAAACCGTATTAGCGCATGATGCTTGCTAATATTTCCAGCGCATGTTGTCTGTCACTCAATTCATACAGGTCATTTGTAAAAATAAACTCATCAACCTGTAGCGTTTGTTTAATCATACTCAGCTTATGCTTAACGCTCGCTTGACCGCCCACAACAGAAAGTCCTAAAAAGTTTTCTACTTGCATTTTTTCTTGCGCTGTCCACAACCCTTCCATTGTTGCAACTGGCTCTTTAAGCCAAAGTGGCTTGCCGCGCATAAGTGCTAAGATACGTTGTTTCGCTGTGGTTGCTAAAAACTGTGCTTGTTCGTCGGTGTCAGCGGCAACAACGGGTAAACCAAGCATGACGTATGGCTTATCTAATACCTCAGATGGTTGAAATTCTCTGCGATACAATGCAATGGCATCTTCAACAAATCGTGGAGCAAAATGCCCAGCAAATGCATATGGCAAACCTTTTTTTGCCGCAAGTCCAGCACTATAAAGACTTGATCCCAGTAACCAGATTGGCACATTAGTGTCTTCACCTGGGATTGCGCGTACTGGAGAGTCACCTTTATATGGGCCAAGTAAAGCTTGCAGCTCAGTTACTTCATCATTGAAGTGCTCAGCACGTTGTTCGTCACGGCGCAAAGCACGGCTGGTAATTGGGTCACTACCTGGTGCTCGGCCTAAACCTAAATCAATGCGACCGGGGTATAAACTCTCCAGTGTGCCAAATTGCTCAGCAACCACCAGCGGTGGATGGTTAGGTAACATCACCCCACCTGCACCTACGCGGATATTCTGAGTTTTACCTGCGATATGACCTATCAGTACTGAAGTTGCGGCACACACGATACCGCGCATATTATGATGCTCTGCCATCCAAAACCGATTAAAACCCAGTTTGTCGGCTGTTTGTGCATAGGTAACACTATTTGCTAGTGTTTGCGAAACGGTTTCGTGCTCTTTCATTGGGCTCAATTCAAGCAATGAAAAAGGTGTGTTGCTAAGGTCTGACATTCGCTCTCCAAAGTTTAACTCTTTATAATTAGTTAATGAGAGCGAATGGCTATTTTTCAAATGCTAATTAGGCACGGCTTTGTTGCTGTTTTTCCACCTTAAGGCCATCGGCATCAATACCACGCTTCCAATAGGCCGATGCAACAATGTGTTCACGATCAATTTCAAAACTGCTTGTAATTAAGCGGCGAATTGCCTTCACCAAATTTGCTTCTAGCGCCATAAACACCATAGGTTGCGCGTTATAACCTGCGCATAAGCGTGTTACTTGATCGAGTAGATCAGTTTCTGGCTCATCTGTAACTAGCCATTCAACACTATGTTGGCTGTGTGCTTCAATCTGCTCAAGTTCAATAATGTCGGCTTTATCCGCAACATGAATAATGACATCGACAGTGGCATCTTGTGGCAGGGCTTGTAAGTAGCCATTGATTGCATTGACAGAGGTTAAATCTGCCAGCATTAAATAATGTGTTTGCGTAAAATCTGTGAGTTTTTTAGGGCCTGGGCCCGCTATACCGACTTCGTCGCCTACACGCGCATTTTGTGCCCAGTTGGTTGCCACGCCTTGATGTTGGTTAACCACAAAATCGAGGGTAATTGCACCGTTAATTGGGTTGATATCGCGAATAGTGTAAGAACGCATTAATGCAGGATGCTCAGCGTGTAAATCAAGTTCAACCTTAGATTCACCGACATGCGGGAGCAATACCTTTACGTACGCACCTTTTGCATCTTGCGGGAAGTCAGCAAACTCGTCTGAGCCAACAACAATTCTTTGTAGATGCGGGGAAATACGTGTAGTACTTAATACGTTTGCACGACGAACTTTTCTAGCCATCTTTCTCTCCTAGCTGGTTAAATTGCACAACGCCCCGATAGTTGATATAGTCAACTATACGCTTTTAATTGACTTTGTCAACTAAATCCACCAACTGAACTTAGGTGAACCATGCCACAAACCTCGCTTTCTTCTGCTTTATTTACACTGGCACAAAGTTACCGTGTCACTGTACGCGAAGCCATTAACGCCAACGAGCTTGGCCTTAATGCGCTGCATGTACGCTGTTTACATATCATTGCCGAAACACAGCACTGTACCGCTAATGATATTGTTACCAAAACAGGGCGTGATAAAGCACAAATAGCACGCTTAGTAAAAGAGCTTATAAAGCTTGAACTGGTTTCTAAATGTGCCGACGAAAATGACAAACGCTGTTTAATTTTATCCTTTACTGATCAAGGTAACGCCCTGTTCTCGCGCTTAGAAGTTGCAGAGCAAGAGGTTGATGCCAAACTTTGCCACGGTTTAACGGATCAGCAAGTACGTGATTTCATCGCTATTGCCACAACTATGATCGAAAGTATCAATCACAACACGCCGTGATCTTATTGGCAAGATAACCACAAACCACTATACTGTATAAATGTACAGTATAGTGGTTTTGTTATGCGTGTTATTCCTATTTATATCGAAGCTGGCGTATGTGGTTTTGAATCACCGGCAGCACAATACAAAGAGCTAGGCTTATCATTAGATCAGCTATTGATTAAACACCCTGATGCAACATTTATTGGTATTGCCTCTGGCGAATCAATGCAAGGTGTGGGGATTTTTGATGGTGACTTATTACTGGTTGATCGCGCCGAAGGTGTTAAAAATGGCGATGTCATTGTCGCGAATCTAAATGGTTTATTTGTTTGTAAGCTATTAGATAAACACAATGCTCAGTTATTATCAGCCTCGCCTAAATACCCCGCGGTGCAACTACGCCAATCGGATGAGTTTCAGTTAGAAGGCGTGGTTACTCGCTCAATTCGCTTACATCGCAGTAGTAAAGAGCTGTTAGCATGTACGCCTTAGTCGATGCTGTGGCCTTTTATGCCAGCGCCGAAAAAGTATTTGATCCGGCTATTCGTAGTAAACCGGTTGTGGTGCTCACCAACAACGATGGCTGTATTTGTGCCGTGTGCCCTATTGCACGAAAGCTGGCTATTCCAAAATTTCAGCCTTATTTTCAAGTAAAGAAAATACTCGAAGATAACCAAGTGGTGATCCGCTCATCTAACTATGAGCTGTATGCGGATTTAAGCGAGCGAATGATGAACGTGATTGGCCGCTTTTGCGATAATCAGCACATATATTCTATTGATGAATCATTTTTAAACTTTACTGGTTTCAATAAGCTTATTCACGATTGGCATCGTTATGGCCATGATATTCGCCGTACCGTATGGCGCGAAACAAAGCTACCTGTTGGGGTTGGATTTGGCCCAACAGCCACCCTTGCCAAAGCCGCCAATCATGCAGCTAAAAAACTCCCCGGCTTTGATGGCGTTGCAGTGATTGACTCAGAAGCTTCACGGATAACCATTTTAAAAGCCATGGACGTACAAGATGTTTGGGGCGTTGGTCGACGCTTAGCTAAAAAACTCAAAGCAATGAATATCAATACGGCTTTTGATTTAGCCGAGCAAGATCCACGAAAAATGAAACGCCTGTTTAGTATTGTATTAGAGCGCACAGTGAACGAGTTACGCGGAAAAAGCTGCTTAGCCTGGGATGAAGTACGCCAAGACAAAAAAGAGATTTTTTCGACCCGTAGTTTTGGAGAGCGTATCACTGACGCCACCGCGCTAAAAACGGCACTGATCAATCATTGTGTCATTGTGGCAAGAAAACTACGTGCGCAAGGCTCACACACTCAACGCTTATTAATGTTTGTGGCCAGCTCTCCTCATCAAGATGGCTATTATAAAAAGTCCTATATTTATGAGTTTAGTGTCGCCACCGCCGATAGTTGTGTGTTTGCCAATGCTATCAGCGAGGTATTTGATCATCTTTATAAACCAGGGGTGCGATTTTATAAATGTGGTGTAGGTGCCCTAGAGTTATCGAGCCACATGTTTCAGCAACCTGATTTGTTTCAAGCACCTATCGATAACCCTAAACTGATGCAGTGTCTTGATAGCATTAACACCCGTTATGGCGTGGGTACCCTTGCCATAGCCAGCGAAACTCCTACGACCCGTTGGCATATGAAACGCGCGTACTTATCGCCTCATTACACAACCCGCTGGCATAACCTACCGAAAATACATTGTTAAAAGTAATGGAATAACTGTAGTTTTAACTGCTGCTCAGTACTTTGTTGATTTTGATAAACATATGAACTTCTTAATCCCCAGTTTTGAGCAAGTGCAATTTGCCAATGAGCAGCAAGCTCAATTTGATGATTTGTGCTCGCATCATTAGCAAGCCAAAATCCCTGTGCTGTTAGAGCAAGTTTTTGCGCATCACTTGCTTGCCAAATTAGTCCAAATTCTGTGCCAAAGCCAAGCGAGACTGAATCAGTAAGCTCTCCAGCTTGTAATAACGAAGACGCAAGAAAGTAACTTTGAAAGCCTGATGCATCACCGAATGATTTTCCATAACCGCCTTGTATGAAGGCTCTTCCCTTACGTTTATCGTCAGTAGGTTTACGGTCAAAACCAACACGCATATTCCAAGACCAAGAGTCAAACAAACGATTATCTGGAGCTAACGACATTGCATCAATAAAATACACATGCTCTAAATAGACATTCCCCTGAGAGTCTAGATCTCCCTCTATATCAAAAAAGCTAATTTGCGCGCCAGGTATAAATCCACCAGCGTTATCTAACAAGTCATGGTACGCCATTCGATAACTAAAACCGTAGCGATTTTCTGAATACTTAAAATGATTAAATACCATTCCAAAACGACTAGAATCATGACCTTTTTCAGGGCTAATGCTGGGTGTTACAGGTCTTGCAAAGGGCGAAGGCAAAAGTAATTTACTACGCTGGTGCAGTAAGGCCGTTAATCTAGGCGCAATTGCTTCACGTTCTAAACCTTGGTCGTAGTATTGATAATTTAACCACTCGTATGCCATTTCAAGTACAGGCACAGCTTGTTCCGCTGTTAAAGAAAACCCACTGAGTGGTCCGCCATTTTTTAATTTACGTGCAATATCAATTTGTTCATCAGTCAACTGGCTTTCGTAGTTAATTAGCATGGTGCCAGATGCAGGACGATATCGAGGCATAGATAAAAGTTTGTGTTCAGCAAGTGCTTTGACAGTATCAGAAGGAATAGCATGACTAGAAAAATTATTAGTTAAGTTAAGATCATCACGTGCCACTTGCAATAGCGCTAATAATTGATAAGAACAATTTTCATCAATAAAAAAATAGTCAAATGTAGCCCATTGCAGTTCCCATAAATGTAGTAAAACACGCTGAATTTCAGACTCAGACAAAGCTAATTTATATTCCCACATATCACGAGATTCCAAATCATTATATTCACGAACCTTGCGATAATATGGCATTAATGTGAACTTACCAGGATACTGACCTATAAGCCCCTTAAGAGCATATAAAGCTGCATTATCAGTTGCATCAGGTTCAGCAGCAAAATTGACTGCAAATGCAATCAGTTCTCTACTGCGAGTTTGATCTTTAGCATCAATTCGTAACAAGGTATGACCAAACATAGAAGCTGGATCATTCATAAAAGCGGTAGGAAAAACTAAAGTCATCCCCTTTGGGTTTATAAGCTTTTGCCATGTCTTAATTTCAGGGCAAGCTAACTCAGGCCACTCCGAATAAAAGTTTTGCTTTAACCATTGATAACGAGCAGGGAACTGACAAGTAACATCATTATTCTCACTCTGAAACGCTTCGATAGTAGCTAAAAGTTCAGCATGAGGATCAAACTTTCCATTAACCGAAAGAAAAAAGCTATGGCTATCAACCTCACTTTCATGTGAACCCGAGATTGATTGCTGATAATGGCCTAATTTAAGCCAGTATGGATGGGATGCGATATTGTGTATTGTTGTAGCAGAATAAGCCGAGCTACTCAAAACAAACGCAGCAACAATAAGAAATTTAAACATAAAATAAAAAAGCCCTAAACGGGCTTTAGATAAGAATATTAACACTTAAGATAAAGTGTAAGAAGATAGCTGTGAGTCACTCGCTACAAGGTTGTTAAGGTTTTCTAGTACAGTTTGAGAAGTAACATTTTCAGAAGTGAAAACGTGAGTAAACTGAGCCTGTACTAATTTATTAAACGCCGCTTTATCTTGAGCTTGAACACCCCAAACTTCCGCAAGTGTATCTAGTGATTCGCCTTCACCACGAGACATATCGCGCGCAAGTTGTTCCATGTTGCCATCAATAAATGTTGCTACTTTAGTTGACGCCGTAACAGTACCTGTACCGTCACAACCTAACGTACCAAATGTGATACCAAAAGTTTGGTTACCAGATGTACCGTTTGTCGTCGCACCTAATACTTTAACAACTTTACCTTCTTGGCCTGCGAAAAGTTGCGAACCTAGACCACAGCCGATATCTTGATCAGCCATCGCATTAGAAAGTGGAAGAAGAGTAAGTGCAGAAATAGCAATAATTTTTTTCATATCCTGAATCCTTTAAGATAATTCGTTATTAGAATTAATAACGCATGAACAGCTTATCTATAAATAGCCTCAGTACAATAAGTAATTTCCGAAATTAGGAAAAAACACCGTTATATGATTAAAAATCAGCCAATCTAGCACCTAACAAAGCACATAAATCGTTAGGATCTATAGAAATCTCTAATCCACGTTTACCCGCGGAAACATATACTTTTTCATAATTAGATACTGATTGATGAACAAACGTCATTAATCGCTTTTTCTGACCTAGCGGACTCACCCCACCTAAAATATAACCTGTCGTGTTTTCGACTTTTTGTTGTGGAGCCATCTGCACTTTTTTAACCTTTGCCGCCTTTGCTAGCATTTTCAAGTTAACTTGCTGGCTCACTGGCACAATAGCAACCAAAAGCTGATGCTCAGTATCTTCAAGTACTAAAGTTTTAAATACTTGCTCAGCAGGGAGCTTTAGCTTCTCAACCGCTTCAAGACCAAACTGTTGCTTTGAAGGATCATGTTGATAGCTGAGCACATCAAAATTAATACCTTTCTTTTGTAATAAATTAATAGCCGGTGTCATTACTTCTTCCAAATACTGAATGCTGAACGATAAAAAACATAACGTGAACGGTAGTCTAAAAGCAATTAATCAAAGCCTACAATCGTACTAATTTAAGTAAAATGAACTACACTTAAGTGATAGACACTACGCAAGGTAATGAAAATGTCTAGAGCTAATAGCCTATATCTGGTTAAGCAGTTACTTATCATACTCACCCTGTTGTATACGATTAATTTTATCTGCAACGAATACTTAGCGTGGAACTCCTTTATTGATTGCCAAAATAAATGTCAAACACTTGGTCTAAATAAAGGGAAGATTCAAAAAACGGTATTCTCTGATGATGTAACATTGTGCAGATGTCTTGATGATTCTGCCTATTATGTTGTATTAGATTAAATCTGAAAATGCCGATTAGGAATAGGGTCAATTTAACGTATTATAAATTAGGTATTAATTTAACAAAGGAAGATAGATGTTTTTAGACTACTTTGCACTGGTCATGCTAGTGTTTGTAACGGTAGTAATATTTTATGGTGTTATTGCCATTCACGATATTCCCTACGAAATTGCCAAAAAACGTAATCACCCTCACCAAGATGCCATCCATTATGCAGGCTGGGTTAGCCTGTTTACCCTACATGTGCTGTGGCCATTTTTATGGGTTTGGGCGACATTATGGCGTGATGACCGTGGCTGGGGGTTTAACCAAATTCAAAAGGAACAGGAAGACTTAGCTGAGAAAGTAGCTAGCCTGACAGCCACGGTTGCAGCACTACAAGCACAAATAAATGCTCAATCGAATAATAAAGAGAACTAGACTATGGATTTGTTATTAATTCTCACTTATACCGCATTGTGCATTGGTATCTTTAAAGTGTTTAAAATCCCACTTAATAAATGGACAGTACCCACCGCGGTACTCGGTGGTGTGGTACTGATAGGCGCTTTAATCCTATTAATGAACTATAATCATCCACATTCAAATATGGCCAGCAGTGCCTATGTCACAACACCCATTGTGCCAAATGTACGTGGTACCGTTGAAGAGGTTGCAGTAAAGCCAAATCAGCCGGTTAAAAAAGGTGACTTATTGTTTCGCATAGACGATACCTTATATCGAGCCAAACTAAATCAAGCGATTGCCGCTTTGCAGGATGCAAAACAGTCAGTGCTCGGTTTAGAAGCGAGCTATAAATCAGCACAAGCCAGTGCCCTAATGGCTAAAGCTGAATATGATCGTAGCAAGAAAGAATACGAACGTTATGAAAAAGGCGCAAAAAGCGGTGCTTACTCAAAAGGCCAAGTTGATAATAAATTAGGTGTATATTTAGCAGCAAAGGCAAGCTACGAAGCAGCACAAGCCGAAGAGTTACGCCAGAAACTAGCATTTGAGTCTGAAATAAACGGTGAGCAAACTAAAATTGCCGCAGCTCGCGCTAATTTAGAGCAAGCTCAATTTAACTTAGACAGCACAAGCGTTTATGCACCTACTGATGGCTATGTAACACAACTAACATTACGCCCTGGGATGATTGCAGTACCAATGCCATTACGCCCAGTAATGACCTTTGTGCACAAAGAAGATGCCGTTTACGTCGCTGCATTTAGACAAAATTCACTATTAAGACTCGAGTCTGGCTACAAAGCAGATTTTATTTTTAAAGCTATTCCGGGCAAAACCTTTGCAGGCGAAGTAATCGATGTATTACCTGCGATTGGCGAAGGGCAAGTGCAAGCACAAGGCACACTGATGGGCACTGAGTTTTTTGCTCGTCAAGGGCGCGCAATTGTCACCTTAAAAATCACCGATGACATGAGTGAATATCACCTGCCACAAGGAACAAGCACAGAAGTTGCAGTTTATTCAGAACACTTCGAACACGTATCAGTGATGCGTAAAGTATTGATCAGAATGAAAAGTTGGCAAAACTACCTATTCTTAGATCATTAAGGCATAAAAAAGGCGCTTATCAGCGCCTTTTTATTCTCGAACTCAAGTTACTTAACTAGAAGTTACTTAGTTAGGTCATCGAAGAATTTCTTCACACCATCAAAGAAACCTTTTTCTTTTGGACGGTTTTTAGAGCCATCTTTACCCATGCTTTGCTCAAGCTCTTCAAGCAATTCACGTTGACGGTCATTTAGATTCACTGGCGTTTCAATAACCACTTTACAGATCAAGTCACCTTGAGCGCCACTACGTACAGACTTAACACCTTTACCACGCATACGGAACATCTTGCCCGTTTGGCTTTCTGATGGGATCTTCAGTTTTGCACGACCATCCAGTGTCGGCACTTCAATTTCGCCACCCAGTGCTGCTGTCGTAAAGCTAATTGGAACTTCACAATACAGATTATTACCATCACGTTGGAAAATCGGGTGTTCACGAACAGAAACCTGAACGTATAAATCACCTGCTGGTGCACCATGCATGCCCGCTTCACCTTCGCCTGATAGACGAATACGGTCACCTGTATCAACACCCGCTGGGATCTTCACTGATAAGGTCTTAGTTTTTTCTACGCGACCTTGACCATGACAGCTGTCACATGGATCAGAAATAATTTGACCTGTGCCCTGACACGTAGGACAAGTTTGCTGAACCGCGAAGAAACCTTGGCGCATTTGTACTTGACCAGCACCATGACAGGTAGTACATGTTTTTGGTTTAGAACCCGCTTTTGCACCGCTACCATCACATGGCTTACAGCTAACCCAAGTTGGTACTTTAATTTCGACATCTTTACCACGAACGGCCTCTTCAAGGCTTAAATCCATGTTGTAACGTAAGTCCGAACCACGTTGTTGACGCGATTGACGACGACCACCGCCACCACCAAAGATATCTCCAAACACATCACCGAAAATATCACCAAAATCACCATGACCGCCGCCGAAGCCACCGCCATGACCGCCACCACCTTGTTCAAAGGCTGCGTGACCATATTGATCATACATCTGACGTTTTTGGTCATCAGTTAGTACTTCGTAGGCTTCTTTTACTTCCTTGAATTTAGACTCAAGTTCTTTATCGCCTGCGGTACGGTCTGGATGATATTTCATCGCTAAGCGCTTATACGCTTTTTTTATGTCTCGTTCGCTGGCATCTTTGCTCACGCCGAGAACTTCATAATAATCGCTTTTTGACATATCTATCACACTACTCTTTTTACTGCAGTTACACTGCGTAAGGTAAGTCGAACGACTTTACCGTTTATATACATGCAAAAGGCGCGTCAAGCGAAATCGCTGGCGCGCCTCAATCATTTCATCCTAACTTAATTGGCTAAACAAAGCAGCCATTAATGCGTTAGGCAGAAGCGAAACAAGCAATTACTTGTCGTCTTTCACTTCTTCGAACTCTGCATCAACAACATCGTCGTCTTGTTTTGCAGAAGATTGTTGTGCACCTGCATCCGCACCACCTTGTTGTTGCTGTGCTTTAGCTTGTGCAATTTCCATTAGCTTTTGTGACTTCTCAGCAAGAGCTTGAGTTTTCGCTTCAATCTCTTCTTTGTTATCACCTTTAATCGCCGCTTCTAGCTCAGTAAGCGCAGCTTCGATTGCTTCTTTATCTTCTGCAGGTAATGCATCACCCGCTTCTTCGATTTGCTTGCGTGTACCGTGAACCATTGCATCAGCTTGGTTACGAGTTGCTACTAGCTCTTCGAATTTCTTATCTTCTTCAGCGTGCGCTTCAGCATCACGAACCATTTTTTCTACTTCATCGTCGCTTAGACCTGAAGAAGCTTGGATTGTGATCTTCTGCTCTTTACCTGTATCTTTATCTTTAGCAGATACATGTAAGATACCGTCCGCATCTACGTCGAATGTTACTTCGATTTGTGGCGTACCACGTTGTGCTGGGCGAATACCTTCTAGGTTAAATTGACCTAGTGATTTGTTATCGCTTGCACGCTTACGCTCACCTTGTAATACGTGAATCGTTACCGCTGATTGGTTGTCTTCAGCTGTTGAGAAAACTTGTGATTTCTTAGTAGGAATCGTCGTATTTTTCTCGATTAGCGCAGTCATTACTTGACCCATAGTCTCGATACCTAGTGATAACGGAGATACGTCAAGTAGAAGTACGTCTTTAACGTCACCAGCTAATACACCACCTTGAATCGCTGCACCTACTGCAACTGCTTCATCAGGGTTAACATCTTTACGTGGCTCTTTACCAAAGAACTCTGCAACTGTTTTTTGAACTAGAGGCATACGTGTTTGACCACCAACAAGGATGATGTCATTTACGTCGCTTACTGATAAATCAGCATCAGCTAGTGCACGCTTAAGTGGCTCAATTGACTTAGTTACTAAGTCTTCAACAAGTGACTCAAGTTTTGCACGAGTAACTTTCACGTTCATGTGCTTAGGACCTGTTGCGTCAGCAGTCACGTACGGTAAGTTAACTTCTGTTTGTTGTGCAGAAGAAAGTTCAATTTTCGCTTTTTCAGCAGCTTCTTTAACTCGTTGCATTGCAAGCGGGTCGTTTTTAAGGTCGATACCTTGATCTTTCTTAAACTCTTCAACTAAGTAGTTGATAACACGGTTATCGAAATCTTCACCACCTAAGTGAGTGTCACCGTTAGTTGCTAACACTTCAAACGTGTGCTCGCCTTCAACTTCGTCGATTTCGATGATAGAGATATCGAAAGTACCACCACCTAAGTCGTATACTGCAACAACGTTTTCACCTTTATTTTTGTCCATGCCGTATGCAAGTGCAGCGGCAGTTGGCTCATTGATGATACGTTTAACTTCAAGACCAGCAATACGACCAGCATCTTTAGTCGCTTGACGTTGTGAGTCATTGAAGTATGCAGGTACTGTAATTACTGCTTCAGTAACCGCTTCACCTAGGAAGTCTTCTGCTGTTTTCTTCATTTTTTTCAGCACTTCTGCTGAAATTTGTGGTGCAGCACGTTTCTCGCCACGCGCTTCAACCCATGCATCACCGTTATCAGCTTTTACAATTTTAAAAGGCATGATACCGATATCACGTTGTACTTCTTCGTCTTCAAAACGACGACCAATTAAACGCTTGATTGCAAATAATGTGTTAGTTGGGTTAGTTACTGCTTGGCGTTTTGCAGGTTGACCAACTAATGTTTCACCGTCTTGCGTGTATGCAATGATCGATGGTGTTGTGCGATCGCCTTCCGCGTTTTCGATAACGCGTGCTTTATCACCGTCTAGTACTGCTACACAAGAGTTAGTAGTACCTAAATCGATTCCAATAATTCTACCCATGAATCTTCTCCAACTTCAAAATTCGTTAATACGTTCGATGACTAGTAAATAGGGATGCAGGAAACTGAATTCAACTATAAAAATGAAAAATTTTACTTTTTTTTGAAATTTTTTTTGAAATGCATGTTTTTTCCTCAAAAAGCACTGTATTTGTACGCCTATTGCGGAATAAACAAACTGGTCTGATGACTTTGGCTGTGCTATAACCTAAACCATAACAATAAACGTTAAGGAAAATTATGCATTTTGATCAATTACTCGCCATGGCAGCTGAACTTGGTAAAGACAAAACAAAAGTAATGCAGTTTCCAGAAAACTGGTGCCAAGGCCGCACTGCATTTGGTGGTTTATCTGCAGCTTTATTATATCAAGCTATACGGCAGCATATCGATAACTCTCGCCGTTTATTATCTTTAAGTACTAACTTTGTTGGCCCGTTAATCGCTGACAATGATTTTTCAATCGACGTTGAAGTCTTACGTGAAGGAAAAAACAGTGCGCAGGTACTGGCAAAAGTGATTCAAAATGGCGATGTTTGTGTTATTACACAAGCCTGTTTTGGGGCTGAGCGTCAATCAAGTGTACAAGTAGATGTCACTAAAACAATGCAGCTAAAACCCGTTGATGAACGTTTTACCCTACCTTATAAAGAAGGCGTGATGCCGGCATTTTTCCAGCACGTTGCACTGTGTTTGCAAGACGGCAATATGCCTTTCTCTGGAGCAGACACCTCACATTTAGGTGGTTGGATGAAATTCAAACATGTACCAGAGCAAATGAGTGAAGCGCATATCATTGCTTTAACAGATGCATGGCCACCGACTCTATTACAAATGTACAAGCAACCTGCACCAGCAAGTAGTATGTCATGGTACATAGAATTTGTAGAAGAACCTGCAATTGCCTATGATGCTTGGATTGGCTACGAGGCTGTTACCCATCATAGTAAAGATGGCTATGGTCTTGAAGATGGCTGTATTTGGAGTGAAGACGGTAAGCTAATTGCATTGAGCCGCCAAACTGTTGCGTTATTCGCGTAACTCTGGCTCTGAAAGCTGCGCGTACTCAGTACCATCAAGGCGAATAATTGCTTGGTATTCGCCTGATTCTATGATCTCACCAAGACCCAAATTAAACGTGTTTTTTAACGTTTTACTGTAAAAAAACGCAGGTCTTGGTGCTTCTTTAAAGATTGCATGCACAATAAAAGGTTTTACCTCAGCGCTTTGTTTATATTTTTCTAAATAATATAAAAACACCCGGCGCTCTAGAATAATAACATCAACCCAGCCCTTCATAAGGTGATCAACTTGCGCTTCTTGGTTAACCACTTCTTCGTAAGAGCGTAAAATATTGGTAACCGATTTAAAAGGTGCTTCAATAAAATTAGTTGCGTTTTGAAAGGCAAGTACACTTTTACCTGCTAAATCATAGATAGTGCTAATTTTTAAATCTCTATTAGCAAGGCTGACCGCGACATTTTGATAGCGCAGTAGTTCATCACTTTTATAAACATGTGGAGTGAGAACTGGAGGAAAGTTTAATGCAATATCAACCTCTCCCTGCATAAGCTGTTGCTCTGCACGTTTATTAGACATGTAATGAATATGAATATTAGAGATGCCTTGTGACTTAAAAGCTGCTTTTAAAATTTCAAGTTGAATACCGCTATTGGTATCTTCGATAACATAAGGAGGTAAAGAGGCGCTTGCAGCAACAACAATAGGTTGTTGTATATTTGGCTCAGATAAACACTCACCTTTAACACTAATAAACAACATTAAAAGGGTAAATAATTGCTTCACTAATCACCATAATGAATTAAATGTATTAAAAAGCGTAATCGCTTTGTACAAATATTAGCTTATATTAAACAATGCTGCATTTGTATTTATGCAGTATTTGGTGCAAACTTAACTAAGTTCTTGTTTATGAGACCCTAAGTTTGCAAACAGCCTGCCCTAGTTGTGATCTGGTCGTTGAGATCCCACATTTAAATGCAAAACAAGTAGCGCTTTGCCCACATTGCAATACTAAGTTATCAACATCACAAGCCTGCCAAGACAGTACAGTGGTCGCATTGAGCTTAAGCGCAATACTCATGCTTTTAAGCAGTATGTTTTATCCTTTTTTATCTTTCACGAGTAGCGGTATTACACAAACCATTACGCTTCCTGATGCTGCGCGTATTTTATTCAATTACGATAACGATTTTTTGGGTCTATTTATTGACATAAGCATCATAGGCTTACCTATGTTGTTATTACTATTGATTATTCCGCTACATTTAGGTGTATTAAAAATACTACCTTATTTGTGGGGCAAAAGATTGTTAAAAACCACCTTTGCTTTAGAGCCTTGGATCATGTCCGAGATTTTCTTAATCGGGGTGATGGTCAGCATGGTCAAAATAATGTCAATGGCAGACATTGAATTTGGTGTAAGCTTTTGGTCCTATGTGGCATTTGTGGTTTTATATGTAGCAACCATGGCGAAGTTAAATAAACACTATCTTTGGAAGCAATTAAAAGAGCCCGCATATATAGATCAAACAATTGCAAACACACGAGCTATCGATCAAGGACTGCGTGCTTGTCATGTTTGTGGCCAATTATGTAATACTGAAATTTGCTCGCGATGTGACACAAAAACCTTTACCCGCAATCCTTATAGTGTACAAAAAGCGTTTGCTTGGTTGATCACATCTGTCGCTTGCTACATCCCAGCCAACATCTACCCAATTATGTATACCACCAGCCTAGGTGATGAAATGCCTTCAACGATTATTGGTGGTGTGATGATTTTGTGGAATAGTGGTTCTTATCCAATAGCCATGATCATATTTTTGGCCAGTGTGGTTGTTCCCCTTGCCAAAGCGCTAATCTTAAGTTTTTTATGCTATATGGTGATGAAGCCTGCAAATAGACAAACAAAAGGCTATACACGTATCTACCAATTAACTGAATTTATAGGTAAATGGTCAATGATTGATGTATTTGTTGTCGCGATTCTAGTAGCCTTAGTACAACTAGGAAATTTAATGTCTGTGACACCAGGCATCGGCACAATATTTTTTACCACTATGGTAATTTGCCAAATGTTGGCAGCCCATGCATTTGATCCACGCTTACTGTGGGACAGCCCTACTAATTTAAAGAAAGTAAAACAAGAGACTCTGGCATGAGCGAAAACGCTAAAATAAAATCAGCGCCAAATATTTCGGCTATTTGGATAATTCCGTTAATAGCCCTACTAATAGGCGCATGGATGTTATACCAGTATCAGGCAAATAAAGGCACCACTATCTTTATAAAAATGCCTCATGCGGAAGGTATCGTTGCTGGCAAAACTGAAATAAAAGTACGTAGTGTAAAAATCGGCCAAATTAATCATGTACGTCTGTCAGATCAGCAAAATAGTGTAATTGCAAGAGCTCAAATCGATAAACACTATGATGACCTATTAACTGACGATGCAAAAATTTGGGTCGTTAAACCACGAATTGATGATACAGGTATTACTGGAATGAGCACTCTGCTCTCAGGCGTATACTTAGAATTTGCACCGGGTGAAAGCAAGAAGCTAGCGGATAAGTTTGAACTTCAGGATGAACCCGCATTAATTGGCAATGATGTTAAAGGTGGTCGTTTCACACTGCTTAGCTATAACGCTGAAGTACTTGATGTAAGTACGGGTATTTATTTCAAAGATTACAAAATTGGCCAAATAGAAACTGCAACCTTTGACTGGAAAAATCAGGCCATGAAATATGGCATTTTCATTAATGAGCCTTATCAAAATTTAATTACCTTAAATTCTATATTTTGGGTGAACTCAGGTATCGAAATAGACCTATCAGCTGATGGAATTAATGTAAATACAGGTTCATTAAGTAAGTTACTCAAAGGTGGAATTTCTGTAGGTATACCTGAGCAGCAATCTCCTGGTGAAGTCGCCACTAATGGACACAGTTTTTCATTAAGTAATAGTTATAAAGCCGCGTTAGAAGAGCGCTTTTATGACTTTGATTATTACTTAATCGATTTTGAGCAATCAATTCGTGGGTTAAGAGCTGGGGCACCTGTTGAATACCGTGGTATGCGTATTGGTAGTGTGGTTGAAGCACCAGCAAGTGTCATGATCGACGGCAAGCCTGCACACTTTAGAACTGACAATACCGCAGTACCTGCCCTTATTAAAATTGAATATGGTCGTCTTTACCACGACAGTACAGCTGCACGCGAGTTTTGGCATTCAAGCTTAGATAGCTGGATTAAAAATGGCCTTAGAGCCTCTTTAAAGCCAGGTAACTTACTTACCGGCGCTGTATACGTTGACTTAGACATTTATGATAACGCGGAACCTGCCGAATTAAAGACTATAGCAGATTATACCGTATTCCCAAGTGTATCGAGTGGTATTACGGTCATAGCTGACCAAGTATCCGATGTGTTAAATAAAGTGAACAACCTTAAGATAGAAGACAGCTTGGCACAAATGCAAACTACGTTTTCTGAGTACCAAGAACTTGCTCATGACATGCGAGAATTGATCAATAAACAAGATACCCAAGATTTACCCGGTGATATAAATCGCAACTTTGCAGAAATGACTAAAAGCATGCAACAGTTCGATAAAACCATGAAACAATTTGAAAAAACCATGGCAAGTTACGAACAAGGTTCGGCTTTCCATCAGCAGTTACAAACTACCTTGTCCGAATTTAAACGTTTAAGTGAAGAGCTACAACCACTTACACGTGGCTTGAACCAGCAGCCTAATATGCTGATATTTGATAAAGAACTACCCGCAGATCCAACGCCGAGGAAACAATAATGAACTATAAACGCTGTGTTTCAATCGCAGCAGTGCTGTTACTTTCGGCCTGCAGTCAGACGTCATTCTCAACTATTGAGTATTATCAATTCTCGCAGCCAATCGTGAATATGCAGCGGTTAGCTGAAAATACGCAAGCTCAGCTAAGGATCAACACAGTACAATTACGTGGTGCGCTTAATAATCGCGGTATTGCTATGGTACTCGACAACAACCGAGTCAATGCTGCTAACTACCATTTATGGAGTGAATCACCGGATTTAATGTTAACCGCCAGTGCCCATCAACAGCTTTACACTGACCTTGATAATTGGATGGTAATAAAAGGTTTACCGGTGATCACCGATTTAGATCAACAAAGCTATTATGAATTAGAATATGAGCTACATCACTTTAATGGCGATGAGCAAGGCAATGCCAACATTGCAGGGCTTTGGCGTTTGTACTATACAAACCCTGAGTCGGGCCGAAAGTTAAAAGCGGTTAATTACTTCAATGAGCTCACACCATTACAAGCAAGTGATTACGAAGGGCTTGTCGCGACACTTGAGTCAACATGGTTAAAGGTAAACAAACAAGTTGCAAACGAAGTATCAAAGCTTACTCTTTAAAAAGAGTTTTAGAGGCTGATTGTCATCGTTAATGATGACATCGCCTATGAACTCAAAGCCAAGTTTCTGTAACACCTTTTGTGAGCCAATATTTGTTGGTGAGGTTATTGCTGCAAGTACACCAAGCTCTAATACGTGTTTTTTGGCCATCAATAACCTAGCAGCAGATGTAATAATACCCTTGCCTTCATAGTTAGCTAACAAGGCAAATCCTAAATCGGGGATAGCTAACGCATCGCGCTGAAAGAGCCCCACCATTCCAATCGGTGTATCATCAGCTAAACAAACAATATAACTGCCAAAGCCAAATTGCTGGTGGCTATTTATAAACGTTTGTTGAATATAATGCTCTGCTTGTGCGGGCGTATTAATGTTTTTATTACCTATGTGCTCTAAAAATGTTGCTTGGTTTAAAAGCTCAACGATAAACGCGGCATCATCAGGCTGCCCAGCGCGCAAATATATATCTAACATTTATTAAAACACCTTACTCACGACATCATTGGTAAAATTAAGGCAATCAAGAACACGCTCTTTTTGTACTTTAGATAACTCGTCAATATCGAAATAGCCATACTCTGTGTGCTCATTACTCAACATTATCTCAGCGTCCTCAGCTATATGAGCACGAAAAATAAACGCATGAGAGTTAAACGCTGTGTGATAATAAACGCCACTTAAATAAGCGATATCTACATCACAATTAAGTTCTTCTTGGCATTCGCGAAGTAACGCTTGATGAATGGTTTCACCTTTATCTAAAGCGCCGCCAGGTAGCCCCCAACTTTTTTGACCGTAATCAGCTTTTAGTAATAACACCTGACCTTGGTTGTTGGTGATAACCGCATGGCTACTGAGTCTGTAAGTATCTGAAAATGCCATAATCCCTTTGCTCAATTAATAAAAAGTGACGTTATAGATGAGTGTAAAATAATTATCATCGCAATTAAAATTGTTATTGACTAAATTAATATTCAGGATTATTTTTCTTGCGATGTTTTGGGCAAAACAAAAGCAGTATACCCTCTATACTGTCTGGCGCCAGCCAACGCAGGCACTTTCCCTAAAGGGTCCATAAAAGTGTGTTCGCGTAAAGCAGTTAATTGAGTCAATAGACTTTTGATTTCTCTAAGCAATCTCGATTGCTTAACTGTGTGAAAATTATAATGCAAGAACCTTCTGCGTTAAGTTTACTGCCGCCAGTATTGGTGGTGGTTTTGGCCGTATTTTTACGCCGCCCTATTTTATCTTTACTGATTGGTGCTTTATTTGGTTTAGCCATGCTAGGTCCGACCGCTGTGTTAGCCAATTTTGCTGATATTTCATTAAAAGTAATGCAAGACGAAACCATTGCCTGGCTAATTCTAGTCTGTGGTGGATTTGGTGCATTAATCGCTTTATTAGTAAGAACCGGGGGTGCAAGTGCATTCGCCGAATTAGCGTTAAAATTTGCCAAAGGCCAGCGTTCATCGTTAGTAATGACCTTTGTGCTAGGTGTAATTATTTTTATCGATGATTACCTAAATGCATTAACCGTCGGTGAAACTATGAAGCGTATCACCGATAAGTTTAAAATTAGCCGCGAAATGCTCGCTTATGTTGTTGACTCAACGGCTGCGCCTATTTGTGTGCTTGTACCACTCTCTACATGGGCCGTTTTTTTTGGTGGCTTGTTAGTTGATAATAATGTTGCACCAGAAGGTCAAGGTATTGCTGTATATATCCAAGCAATACCTTACATGTTATATGCTTGGTTTGCAGTCATTGTGGTATTACTAGTTAGCTTAAATGTCATTCCTGCTTTTGGTCCGATGAAAAAAGCACAACTACGTGCCATGAATAATCAAATCGAAATATCAAATAGCCAGTACACAGATGTTCAAACAGCGGATGAATACGCAGTAAAAGCAGCAGAAGAAAACTTTGAAACAGCCGCTTCAAACGGCAAACTCTATAACTTTTTAGTACCGATAGTTTTACTTGTTGCGTTTACTGTTTACTTTGACATTGACGTCTATAAAGGGCTGCTGGCAACCTTTACCGTTGTTTTGCCTTTTTATATGTTACAAAAGTTGATGACATTGTCAGAACTCGTTGAGCGTATGCTCGATGGTTTTAAAAGCATGATACCCGCTATAGGAACTGTGGTTGCAGCATTTATATTTAAAGATGTGTGTGACCAATTAATGCTACCGCAATATGTCATAAATACCTTGAGCCCTTATATGACAGCACAGTACTTACCAGCCGTGGTGTTTTTAGCAATGGCAGTCCTTGCTTTTGCAACAGGTTCAAGCTGGGGGATTTTCGCAGTAACTATTCCTATTGTAATGCCACTGGCTTACGCAATTGATGCCAATATTCCTTTAGTGATTGGTGCTTTGTTATCGGCGTCGTCATTTGGTAGTCAAGCGTGCTTCTATTCAGATTCCACCGTACTTGCTGCACAAGGCTCAGGGTGTGATTTAGTCAGCCATGCTATCACGCAACTGCCTTATACCTTACTTGCTGCAACGGCTGCATTTATAGGATTTTTGCTTATCGCATAAATCAAAAAGCCCAAGCAATAGCTTGGGCTTTTGTTTATCAACTATTAAATTAGTTTTGGAATTTAATGCCTTTGTAAAAACTTTCTAAGTTTTCAACTTTTGTTTGGCTTTTCAGATCTGCAAATGGCTTGTCTGCAAACTTACTACCACGCATTTGAATGTTTAAACGCGCAGCTTCACTATTGAGCATCGTTTTCTTGTAATAATCTTTCAGATCAGCCAAGGTTACTTTTTCAACTTCAGCGATAAGCTTTTCTTTAGAGTCAAACTTAAAGTTCTCACGATACCAGTCTGTAATAAGTGGCGACATTTCATCACTTAAATTCTTAGGTTGCTCTTTTAAAGACACAAGCGTTGCATTTTTAAGTTGTGCAAATGTTTCTTCTGTCATGTTATCAAGCTCAACTGCGTATTGCTTTTTAAACTCATCAAAGCGCGCCTGCATCTCTTTAGGACCTTTAACCGGTGTTTGAATGTAAAGACCTAATGCAGAATAATCTTCGATTGGACGCGCTAACGCACCAACCGCATAAGCAAGTTGCTCTTCAGTACGTAACTTATCAAACGCTACGGTTCTAAAGTGGCTTTGTAAAATTTGTGCCTGTGCTTGTTGTTTATAGCCAGGGGTTGGGTGAACAACCATGTCAATGATTGCTACATCAGCTACATCAATATCTTTTTGTAAAACGATACGCTCACCAGGCTGAGGCAACCAGGCTTTACTTCTAGCAAACTCGGTCGCTTTATGACCTTTTGGTAAAATAGCGGTTAGTTTACTCGCAATAGCGTCAACATCATTTTGGTTGTAGTTACCAAACGTGAATACGCGTAAGTCATTGGCAGCAAGTGTTGATTGCTTAATAGCCGTAAAATCAGCTAAGGTTAGCGCATCTGCCGCAGCAATCAAGGTTTCGGTATCAAATTTACCACTACGAGTAAGCTTAGAGTACTCACCGAATGCTTGATAAAACGGGAACTGTTTTTGCTGATTTAGTAAATCACGCTTAAAACGATCGATTGCTTGGGCAAAACCTTCTTCAGACACTTCTAACGTTAGATTTTCAAGCGCCTGAGCTAAAAGGACATCTTGTTTATCAGTGAAACCACTAAGCGATAACACAAGGCCATTACTTGGTTGTAGCCCTAAACTCATACCTGCAACAGCGGCTTCCGTGCTTAATTTACTTTGTTGTAAGTTATAAAGATCAGCCCAAATTGAGTAAAGAACCTGTGATTTTACATTCACAAGGGCATCTGGCGTATTAATATAAACTTCAACAAGACCTTTAGGCTGCTCAGCAAACTGCTGACTTGCTTGACGCCAAACTTTAACGCCTTGCCGATCAAATACGAGTTCAGGATGCGCTTGTTGTTTAAACTCAGCTGTTTTAATTGCAAAGCTTTCAGGTAATAAGCGGTTTACTGTTGGTAATGCTAACGCGTATTCACTTGGTTTATTCCAGCTTGCAACTTCTGACTCGCTGATATCTTCAATACGATATTTACCATCGTAAAAATGCAGCTGTGAATCTGTCTCTTCTTGTTTTGAAATATACCAAATACGTAAAGTATCTTCGTTTAATTGCGAAAGGACATTTTGCACCGCATCTGCATCAAACTTGGCATAATAATAAGGTGCGTTAATTGCGTTGTTCACAGGGAACTTTTGCATGCTATCAGTTAAGTTACTTACATAACCAAACTCATCCCCTTTTTCTAGGAATTGAAACGAATTGTTTAACGATGTACGAATTTCATTAAAGTATTTGCTATCAACACCCTGCTCTTTGATAAGTGCAATATATTGCATAACCATAGCAACAATTTCTTCGCGGTTTTGCATGCCGGCATCAGTCAATTCAATATCAACTGTTAAGCTTCCGTAGTTCCCATATTGCGTTGGTGAAGCAGAAGACGATAAACCTGATACCCAACCTTTATCACGTAGTATTTGTGCTGGGCTGCCTTGCATTTCGTTACTTAAAAGGTAAGAAACAAAACGGTTTGGTTTTACTGCAAACTGTGAACTGTTATCAGCAATAGTGAATTCTAATTGCAGTTGCTTTACGTCTTCATTCGGTGCGTAATAAACACGTTTACCGCCAGCTTCAGAGAAGTCTAACTTATCAGTCACTGTTGGCTTTTCGATATTTTTATTTTCAATATCAGCAAAGTACTGTTTTGCTTTTGCTTCCATCTCAGCAAGTGGACGATTAGAAATCATCGCCACTTTCATAATGTTCGATGAATAGTACTTGTTATAAAAAGCAACGGTTTCTTTATGAAGATTGCTGCCTTCTTTATCACCTAGTGTTTCTAGGTTACCAATCAGGAAACGATTAGCAGGGTGTGAGCCCATCATTTGACGTGCCAGTTTAAATTGGCCAAAAAAGTCCATCTCACGGCGCATTGACCATTCGGCATTTACGGCATTTTTTTCTTTGTCTGTGTACTCAGGGTAAAGCTTTGGTGATTTAAAGAAATCCGCAAAACGGTCAAGTGCTTCATCGTAGGCATCATTGTTCACTTTGAACATGTAGTTTGTGATATCTAACCAAGTGTAAGCGTTATGAGCACCGCCATTTTTAGTCATAAAATCACTGTAACCTTTGGTGTCTGGGTAACGATCGGTACCAAGGAACAGCATATGCTCTAAATAGTGCGCCATACCTTGTTGCGACATAGGGTCGTGCAATAAACCAACACCAACACTCAATGCAGCAGCTGATTTTTCAGCACTTGGATCTGAAATTAAAATTACATCAATTTCATTATCAAGTTTTAATGTTTTGTACTCACGGGTGTCGTTTGGGCTGATAACTAACGAGTCTGGAATAAGGTTAGTATTAGCAGCAGGAGGCGTTGTGGTAGAAGTAGAAGAGCAACCTGCTAACACTGCAAAAGCGATTGCACTGAGTCCCATTATTTTTTTCATTATTTTGTATCCATTAGGAATTGAATAAATTTTTATTTATCATGTGTTTTCGAGCGCCGCAATTCAATGCTTTTCAGTTAAGTTACAGCAAAACTTTGTAACACATTGTGAAAATGCAGTACTTACGGTTAAAATTAATAGCAATATCTATAACAAAGGATGAGCTATGGAAAAGTGGCTAATTGTAGCAATGTTCACTCAAGTCTTTCTGACATTCATTGTGATGTACATTATGGGTAAACGCCGCTTTCGTGCGGCAAAACAAAAAACCATTGAGATGAAAGACTTCTTAACAATGGAACTTGAAAAGGCTGGGGATAATGTTCGCGTAGCAGATCGTAACTTTATCAATCAATTCGAAATGCCTGTGCTGTTTTTTATTGCCTGTTTAACAGCTCTGCAAGTCAATGCTGTAGGTACTGTTTTTGTTGCCCTTGCTTGGGTTTATGTTGCATTAAGAATTATTCATAGCGTAATACACTTAACTTCAAACACCTTGAAGGCGCGCTATTATAGTTTCGTTGTCAGTAGCTTTATAATGCTAATAATGTGGGTGCTGATTTTAGTTAGAATCTTTTAATAATCATCAATACAAAGAAATAAGGCGCTTTTTAGCGCCTTATTAACTTTGTTGGTTGGAATTATTTACGACGAGCAAAGCCTGCTAGGGCTAATAAAGATAGCATCCATGCAAGACTACCACCTGAACTACTACCGCCGTTGTCTGAAGCGTCATCTTCATCAATCAGCGTGTTTTCTTTTGGTGATAAAGAAGCAGATGAATTAGGGTCATCGTCAATCACAGTTACACTGTTAATGTAAAATAAGTTTTCACCACTAAAACCTGATGTTGTATCTGGGCACTGCTCTTCATTTAAGTTTACTACTGGGATCTCTCCACAATGTACTAATTCTGTGATTTGCTCTATCACAGCCATACTCTGGACAGTTACCTCGCCAAAAACGGTAAAGCCACCATTTTGTAAGTCAAGATTTGCGCTGTTATCTTTTAAATTAAAAAACCACTGACTGGTTGCACTGTTAGCATTGCCACCAAGCTTAGCCATTGCAATGGTACCTTTCACATTAGACAACTCTGGTTCATTAGTAATAGCGTCTGCGGTGTCTATCGCATCAAAGTCAGTACCAAATTTAAAACCCCCACCTTGTAAAATAAAGTTATCAACAGAACGATGGATAACGGTGCCATCGTAGCTACCATCTGCAACATAATTTAAAAAGTTCTCAACTGTAACAGGTGTCTGTTGATCATAAAGATGAATCGTAATGCTGCCCAGGTCCGTTTGCATTTCGACAATAGTTGCATTCGCTGTAAAACTGCTAGCCAATAAAGCTGTTGCAAGTAGATGTTTTTTCATTGTTTATCTTTCCTGATAATTTTTATTATAAAACTGCAAGAAGCTTAAACAAAATAGGCAGGTGCTTAAATAGCAAACAAAACAGTTACACAAAACGCGTCAAATCAATTACATCTCAGTTACATTAATTTACACTGTGTATTCATTATGGTTATAAAAAGTTTAAAGATTAAATCAAAATCGTCTTATCAAATAGGCTCAGTTTGTTAGTATCTGCACGACAACAATGAACACACAGGAATGAACCATGGCGAATGAAGAGAACGCAATATGCGATTTTGGCCTACACCAAGGTGAGCCTTATAGTAAGTTACCCGCTAGTTTTTTAAATTGGATGGTCGGCAATAATCATCTTAAGTCTCATTATGCAGAACAAGAACTACAACGAAGACAACTTGCCGCAACAGGACAACTAAATACAGAAAATAGCGACAAAAGTTTATAAAAGACATTTAATTTAAACTTAAGTCGTTTAAACTAAGCGCATAATTAACCTACTGCTCTATTCAGGCAAACAATTATGCGTTTTTTTTTACTAACATCGCTACTGGTTACCCTAACCGCGTGTAGCTCCTCTTCTAACAATACAGATTCAGCCCAATATTTCACTCTGCTCCATACTAATGATAATCACGGTCGTTTTTGGAATAACGAACATGGTGAATATGGTATGGCTGCTCGCAAGACTTTAATTGATCAATTAAGAGCCGATGCTAAAGCACAAGGACATGCAGTTTTACTGCTGTCTGGTGGCGATATCAATACAGGTATTCCTGAATCAGATCTACAACACGCAGAACCGGATTTTAAAGGTATGTCTGTAATTGGTTACGATGCCATGGCAATTGGTAACCATGAGTTTGATAACCCGCTGGCTGTACTCGATAAACAGCAAAAATGGTCTAACTTCCCTTTTTTATCAGCCAATATTATAGATAAAACGACCGGTGAAACTCGTTATCAAGCATACAAAATCTTTGAAAAAAACGGACTCAAAATTGCTGTCATTGGTTTAACCACAACAGATACAGCAAAAATAGGTAACCCGCAGTATATCGGTGGCCTAGAATTTAAAGACCCTACAGAAGTGACTGCAAAATTAGCCCCAAAAATTGAAAAGCAGTACAAGCCTGATATCACTATTGCTGTAACGCACATGGGTCACTATGTTGATGCTAACTTTGGTATTAATGCACCCGGTGATGTGACTATGGCGCGTAACTTACCAAAAGGAATGCTAGATATTATTGTCGGCGGTCATTCACAAGAGCCGGTGTGTATGAAAGAAGCCAATGTTGCTGACGAAAGCTTTATGCCAGGTAAAGCGTGTAAGCCTGATCAACAAAACGGTACTTGGATCATGCAAGCCCATGAGTGGGGTAAATATGTGGGAAAAGCTGAATTCAAGTTAGAAAACGATGAATTAACTCTGCTTAATTACTCACTTATTCCGGTAAACCTTTATATCGATGATGAAAATGGCAATAAACAGCTAGCGGCTGAGTACATCGAGCCAAACAAAAACTTACAAGACATGCTCGCGGTTTATCAGAAAAAAGGTGCAGCACAAATTGCTGGTAAAATAGGTAACGTGGATGCAAAACTTGAAGGTGACCGCAATAAAGTACGCTATGAGCAAGTAAACTTAGCACGCGTTATTATTGCTGCACAAATGCAGTCAGTGGGTGCTGATTTTGGTTTAATAAGCGGTGGCGGTATTCGTGATAGCATTCAAGCTGGCGATGTCAGTTATAAAGATATTTTAAAAGTTCATCCTTTTAAAAACCGTATCACCTATATTGATATGACAGGCCAAGAGCTATATGACTACTTGCAGGTTGTTACTTCTTTCCCACCTGATTCAGGTGCCTACTTACAATACTATAAGCTAAGCTTCAAACGCGATAACGACACTTTATCTGATGTTAAAATTGCTGGTAAACCACTTGATATGACTAAAACATATCGAATGAGTATTAATAGCTACAACGCCTCTGGTGGTGATGGCTACCCTACGCTTACCAATAAAAAAGGCTTTGTAAGTACAGATGATACCGATGCACAGGCATTAAAACGTTTCTTTGAGCAAAATAGCCCTGTTAAAGCGGCTGATTACACTCCTAAGCAGTTTTAGATACCTAATCATCAATATCTAAATAGATAAAGGGAAGTCAGTGACTTCCCTTTTTACTTTAAAACTAGATTATTTGCCTATGACTTCAATATCGGTGCTCTCAATCGACTTCAATCCGTAATGATGTAATCGAGAGCGTGAACCTTCACCATGGGCTTTAGGCGGATAATAGGTTTCTTTTATCTCAAGCTGGTCTTGCCAAACTTCATCAAGGGCTGCCCGAATTTCGCTTAAAGTTTTTTCTAAGCTATTAGTAAAGTTTGGTCGTTTACGTATTGTGTGACCAAGCTCAACTAACCGGTAAAAATACTTGTTCGCTAAAGTCAGTAATTCTTCTGGTACATCTTTATTTTGATTAAGCACTACGTCTGGTTGTTCAATACAAAACTCAACTAAAGCAAGATAAAAACACAATGGTTTATTCGCAAGGGCCACTGTTTTATCAACATCGCAACTAGCAGCCAAGGTTTTATTTTGAAGATCGACTATCAATTTAGGTTTCTCTTCTATCTGAACTGCAACTTCAGGTTCGTTTTTAGCTATTTGAATCTTGGTTCGTTCACTGATAAATAATAAGTAGGTAAATGTAGATGCAAATAAGCAGACCAGAATGAACACAGCTATATCGTTTTTATCTAATAAAGAAGATGCGATAACAAAGCTAACCGTTAATGATTTTTGAGGTGCATGTAATTGCTTAGTAATTAAATCAGCACGAGCAGGATATTCCGAAATACCTTCAATAGAGTAAACCATCACGCCTGAGTCTGCTAACTGAGCATTAAGACGTGTGATATAATTGAGTACCATGTCTCTACTACCGGAGTGCTTCAAAAAACCATCTGGTAAATTTAAATGGTTTAAATCAAGAGCAATACGGTTTTCAACTTTTGCTAAAGTCAGTGCATCATTAGTTGTTGTCTTATAAGCTTTTGCAATAATGAAGGTAGCAAATAATACCAAGCAGCAGCTTAAAAATATTGCGCCATAAACAAGCTTAATTCTAATTGGCAGCATTGCTATCCCCTACTTTCATTGTTTGCTGAGTCGAGTCACATTCCCAAAAAGACTCAACATGATTAAAGTAATGAGAATTTTGATTGTGTGCCAATAGGGTTAACTGCGCTTGAACTGCACATAAAAGGTCGGTGTTCTCGTCCTGCATTTTTAAATACCAACGACTGCCACTTATATTGTCGCGTATAGGCGTAATATAATTTTTAGAAAAACGTTGCTGGTCACTGTCTTGCCAATAAGAAGAAATTAAATCAACCTTTCCGCTGGCAAGCAGCTCTCTTAACTCAGTATGGGAACTAGCGTAAGTTATATCTAGGTTTTCTAGGTTGATATCTAATTTTTTAAATAGCTGCTTTGGTAAAATATGTCCTGAGCGACTGGTTGGGTAATCAAGTAAACCAATGCGTTTATCTAAAAAGTAGCTCTTATCAATTCTAGGTTTTTCTTTACTCGAAATTAAATAGGCAGTGTAATCAGGAAATCCAACAACAGCTTGGTAGTTGTAAGTTGACTCCGCCATAAAAGCGTTAATTAAATTTTCTTTAGCAAGGATTAAATCAGCAATCCCTTTGCCTAAAAACTCAATCGTGTCTGAGGTTTTATAACCCCAATAAGAGGTTACCTTGCCATATTGTTTACTTATGATGTCATCATTGCATAAGGTTTTAGCAACATCCTCAGCCAACACTTTGCCCGATGAATACACCACTAACTCGTTAAGGTTAACCTCTGATTTGGTATCACATTGAAAAGACGTTTCAATAAATGCATCGATATCAGAAACAGCCGGTTTACCCTGCAAAATTCCGATATAAAAAAACAAAATAACTGATAGAAACAAAAATGTAACAATCGACGATTTTTTTATTAGTATTGTTCTTAAATTCAATTTTAATAGCCAACAACGCTCCGTTGTCTCTATTTGAACAATTATTCTTACTTATTACAACAAGTAATTTTACTTGAATAATTTAAACCATTGATAAATAACATATATGAACAAGAAATTATGAATCTTATTGAGTCCTTTCTATTTGATTTTAAATTCAGGAAAATATGCCACAAGAAATCGTGCTTCATTGCACATTCATTTTGGACACTGAGTCAATGTTACAAAAAACAATAAAAATGTTGCTGTTATCAACACCAGTTATTTCAGCAGTGTTAAGCACCCCTGCAAATGCATGGGGTCAAAATGGTCATCGTATTGTTGGTGAAATTGCATCTAAGCATATTACAGACACCACTAAACTAGCATTAGTTCCTCTACTCGATGGTGACTCACTAGCACAAGTTGCAACGTGGGCTGATGAAATGCGTTCTGCTCCAGAAAATTTCTGGCAAAAGAAATCTTCGCGCTGGCATTACATTAACTTTAAAGAAGGCGATGCTAAACCCCATTACGATTCAGATGCCCATCATAATAAAGAAACCGTGTCAGATATCCTTGAAGGCATGGAATACTCAATCTCAGTTTTACAAAACCAGAAAGCCTCACTAGCTGAAAAACAGTTCGCACTGCGTTTTTTAGTTCATCTAGTTGGTGACAGCCACCAACCTTTTCATGCCGGACGCGGTGAAGATCGTGGTGGCAACAATATTTCTGTCACATTCTTCGGTCAAGATACCAATTTACATAGCCTATGGGACACAAAACTCATTGAAAATGAAAATTTGTCCTATACTGAGTTTGCGCAATTTATAAATACAACAAATCAAGCGTTAATCACGGACTATCTTGCCAGTTCACCTAGCGATTGGTTAATCGAATCAAATAATATTGCAAATTCACTGTATAACGAAAATGAAACAAACGTAAGTTATAGTTATATCTACAAAAACTTACCAATTGTTAAAACTCGCCTACAACAAGGCGGTATAAGATTGGCTGGTTTATTAAATACGTTATTTGATAAATCAGCAAAACCGTTAGTAAAGGCACTTAAGATGCCAACTGACAGCAAACTATAAATGAAACATAACCTCTAACACGGGAAATAACATAATGAAAATCCAACTCCGCAAAACAGCTCTATCACTTGCTATTGCAGCATGTGTTGGTGTGAGTGGTGCAGCGTTAGCAAATGAAACAACATCTGCTATCAAGGGTCAAATCAAAGGTCCTAGCGGCAACCCTGCTGCTGGCACTAAGATCACTATCGTTCACTTACCTTCAGGTTCAACTAAAGAAACTGAAACGAACGATGCGGGTTACTTCACAGCAAAAGGCCTACGTGTAGGTGGTCCTTACCGCGTTGTTGTAGATTCTGACGTATTCGCAGATCAAACATTCAACAACATTAACCTACAAGTGGGTGCTGACTACCCAGTTAATGTTACGTTAGAGAGACAATCTGATGTAGAACAAATCGTAGTTACTGGTCGCCCTATCAGCCGTATGTCTGGTGGTACAGGTCCTGCTGCAACGTTCACTCTTGAAGATTTAGAAAACCAACCAGCTATCAACCGTGATTTAAAAGATATCATCCGTATCGACCCACGTGTAACTATCGATGATAGCCGCGGTTCAATCAACTGTGGTGGTGGTAACCCACGTTTTAACAGCTTAACGCTTGACGGCGTTCGTATGAACGATAACTTCGGTTTAAGCTCAAATGGTTACCCAACTATCGGTGCTCCTTTCTCTTTCGATTCAATCGAGCAAGTTGCAGTTGAGCTAGCACCATTTGATGTTCAATATGGCGGTTTCACATCATGTAACATCAACGCAGTTACTAAATCTGGTGGTAACGAAGTACACGGTGGTGTTTTCTTCGATTACACAAATGATTCAATGAAAGGCGATAAAATCGAAGGTGAAGACTACGACAACGGTGATTACACTGAAAAACGTTACGGCTTCAACGTTGGTTTACCACTAATCAAAGATAACCTTTTCTTATTCACCTCATACGAAAAAGTTGAAGGCGTTAAACAATACGAGTATGGCGGTTTAAACACAGGTAGTGTTTCAGCTGCAGACGTTGCTCGTGTACAGCAAATCGCACAAGACGTATACGGTTATGACGCAGGTGGCATGCCATCTAGTGCTCCAGTAGAAGATGAAAAAATCTTAATTAAGTTAGACTGGAACATCAACGATGACCATCGTGCAAACTTAATCTATAACTACAATGATGCTTTCACGCTATCTCAATCAGATGCATACAGCGATACAGTAGCTTTAGATAATCACTTCTTCAAGCAAGGTGCTGAGTTTACATCAATCATCGGTTCACTATACTCAGATTGGTCAGACAACTTCTCAACTGAAGTTCGTATTGGTAAGTCAGAGCTAGATGCAACGGTACAATCTTTAGATGCTGCAAGCAGCTTTGGTGAAATGCAAATTGATACCGCTGACGGTGGTACTATCTACATTGGTCCAGATGACTCACGTCAATCAAATGACCTAGACTATGAGACAACGACTGTAAAACTTGCAGGTACTTACTACCTTGATCAACACACGATTACCGGTGGCTATGAGTACGAAAAGCTAGACGTATTTAACCAATTCGTACAGCATACGCAAGGTGAGTGGCGTTTTAACTCTGTAGATGATTTTGAAGATGGAATTGCTGATGGCTTGTACTACAACAATGCTGCGGGTACAAACAACCCGACCGATGCAGCTGCAAGCTTCTCTTATGCTCAGCATACTTTCTATGTACAAGATGAGTATAGCTTCACAGATTTAGATGCGACGTTAACATTTGGTCTTCGCTATGATAAATACACAAGTGATGACGCGCCTAACTACAACGAGAACTTTACAAACCGCTACGGTTTCAGCAACCAAGCAACATTTGATGGCATCGATTTAATTCAACCACGTGTAGGCTTTGAATGGTATGCAACAGACTCGTTAGAAGTACGTGCAGGTGTAGGCCTATTCTCTGGTGGTAACCCGAACGTTTGGTTATCTAACTCGTACTCAAACGACGGTATCACTAATATTAGTACCGGTATTAAAGATGTAGACGGTGTTTATTATCTAGATGAAGAACAAAGACAAGCACGCCTAAACCTATTTGACACTCCAAATGTTAATGGTGGTACTCCAGGTTACGAAGTACCTCAAGATTTATATGATAAAGTTGCTAACACTGAAATAGGTGCAGGTGACTCATCAGTAAATGCTGTTGACCCAGACTTTGAAATGCCATCAGAGTGGAAATACTCAGTAGGTGCAACATACACAACTGAAGATGAATACGTTTTCTCTCTAGATTACTTATTCACTAAGCGTAAAGATGCTGCAATTTTACAAGACATCGCATTACAAGATTCAGGCAGAACTACATTTGACGGTCGTCCAATTCTTGAGTCTATCGAAGGTCGTAGCGGTGACTTACTGCTGACTAACGTAAGTGGTGATAGCGGTGAGTCTCACATCATTTCTGCTGCAATGAGTAAGCGTTTTGATAACGGTATTAGCGTACAACTTGCTTATGCTTACACTGACTCAACAGATGTAAACCCAATGACTAGCTCTGTAGCGAGTTCAAACTACGGTAACATGGCGACATACGATCCGACTAACCCAGGTGCACACACATCTGATTACGAGATCCCTCATCGCTTCACAATGACATTAGGTTATACAACTGAGTTGTTTGATGGCTACAGCACACGTTTCAACTTATTCAGCGAAACGTTCAAAGGTCTACCTTACAGCTATACATATAACGGTAGTGACGGTGTTTGGGGTGATAGCAACTCTAACCGCAGCCGTCAGCTAATGTATATCCCTGAAGTAAATGACCCTAACGTTGTTTACGACATGACACCTGAAGAAGTAACTGAGTTTAACCAGTGGATTTCAGCTCAAGGCCTTGAACGCGGTGAAATCGTTAGCCGTAACAGCCAAAATGCTGATTGGTTCACTAAAGTTAACTTCAAGATGACTCAAGAGTTACCTGGTTTCATGCCTGGTCACAAAGGTGAAGTATTCTTCGTTATCGATAACTTAACTAACATGTTAAACGATGACTGGGGCGTACTTAAGAAAGGTAACTTCGTTGGTAACCGTATGATCAAAACATCAATCGATGACCAAGGTCGTTACGTATACTCTGACTTCAGCCCTAACAATGGTAAAACTGCAACTCAAAGCGGTGCATCAGTTTGGGAAATGCGTGTAGGTGTACGTTACACATTCTAATAACGAGTTAAACTTGTTATGAAGCAAAAGCCCGCCCCTACTGGCGGGCTTTTTACGTTTTGGAGAAAGTTAGGGAGTTGCTAGTTACGAGAGTAAAGCTACTAGGGGAAAGTTAGCAAGCGTAAAGCTCCAAGAGTAAAGTTAGCGAGTTGCTAGGTAGCAGCGATTTTACATCGCGCCCTTCTACATAAAACCTAGAACCTAACACCTGATAAATCTTTTCGTAGGACTGGCTTTAGCCGGGAATGGTTGTAGAAATGAGATACGAGATACGAGAGGAAAATAAGCCAGTACCAAGATTAAAGCTTGAAGTAACAAATTAATGCATTTATATGAAGCAGATTTTACATCGCGTCTGAGGGCTGATGTTTAACTCGATCTAAGATTGTTATGTAGGTCGTCATTTATAGCGACAAATGTTTAAACACCGAATGATGACGGGCTAAAGCCCGACCTACACTGATATGTAAATGCAGGCCAATGAGACCTGCACAGTTATGTCTATTTAAGCTGCGTAAACCGCAAGTGGATGTGTTGTATTAATAGAAACATGTACTTCATCACCTGGGCGTACCATCACTTCATGGCTAACACGGCTTGTCACCACAGTATCACATGCCAGTTTAACAGCGCATAAACGGCTACCACCTTCGTAACGTACCCATGTCACTTTACCGTTGCTAGTAGCTGCATTTTGAATAAGGTGAATATCATCAGGGCGAAGTAATACATCAACCTTCGCGGTTTCATGATCAACCTTAATAGCTGGGGCATTACCTAAATCAGTGGTGGCAATATCACCTTCACAGTTACCGGCAATGAAACTTGCTTCACCTAAGAAACGTGCAACAAAGCGATTGCTTGGTAAGCTAAAGCAGCGTTCAGGGGTATCGATTTGCTGAATAATCCCTTCTTTAAGTACACCAACTCGGTCACCGACAGATAAGGCTTCTTCTTGGTCATGGGTTACCCAAATTGCAGGTACACCCGCATCTTTTAATGCATTACGAATATCCCAACGAAGGGTATCTTTTAAAGCTGCATCAAGGTTTGATAACGGTTCGTCAAGCAATACAAAGTCAGGTTCGTGAGCCAATGTACGGGCAAGTGCTACACGCTGCTTTTGACCACCCGATAAAGTAGCGGGCTTTTTATCACGAAAAGCTTCAAGACCCAGTAACTTAATCCAGTGATCTGCTTTTGAAGTATCGGTTAATCTAAAGCAAATATTTTGCTGTACTGTTAAATGCGGGAATAACGCAAAGTCTTGAAATACCATCCCTACTTTACGCTTTTCTGGTGGCACTTTTAATTTGGGTGTTGCCCGCCATGAGCCTAAGTTAATTTCGCCTTCGCTGATAGGAATAAGCCCTGCTAACGCTTGTAAAATTGTACTTTTACCACAGCCAGTTGGACCAACTAGCATGAGGATCTCACTTTCCCCAAGTGATAAGTTAAGTTCACTTACCACACGATTGCTACCATAATCGATAGACAGCTTACTAACTGATAGCATTAAACTGATCCTTAATGTTCTAATTGACTGCGCTTTTCACCTGAGAGCATTATAGCTAAGCCACATGCTGATATCACTACTAACAAGAGCCCAGGAATGGCAGCGCGACCGAAATAACCGGCTTCATAAACTCGCCACAAATAGGTTGATAGGGTTTCAAATCCTGTTGGGCCGAGTAACAATGTTGCTTCAAGCTCTCGCATTGATTCTAAAAATACCAAGGCTGCACCAGCAATGATACCGCGTAGTGTTAAAGGCAAGGTAATACGCATAAATGCTTCACGAGGGCTTGCGCCTAATACGCGAGCTGATTTAATTAAACTCGAATCTAAGTGTTCTGTGCTGGTTCGCACAGAGCCAACTGCCAACGGTAAAAAGCGCAGCACATAGGCAATCACTAATAATGCCAGAGTTTGGTATAAAAGCGGTAATTGCAGGCCACCATAAACAAGTGCAGTACCCATTACGATACCTGGAATACCAAATCCGAAATAAGTAACCCGTTCCATAATGCGCCCTACTTTACCGCTTAAGGCAGCATGCGCTACAGGCACAGCAACCACAACAGCGACAATAGCCGCAATGCCAGATGCATAAGCTGAGTTCCACGCAATGCTGAAATCAAAATCAGCAACACCATCACGGGCAAGCCAAAGGGTAAAAATGGCTAACGGCAAACAAATAGCCAATAATAAAACAGGTAGAAAAGTCACCAGCATGGCTAACTTTTGCCCGTTTGATGGAAATAACATTAGCGGTCTACCGTGGCGCTCTGAAGCTGTTTTAATTTGTGATTCGATGAACAGTAAAAAGCCTACTATTACCATTAATTGAAGCGACAACATCGCTGCACGACTTAAGCCAAAGGCGTTATATTCAACATAAATTACCCGAGTAAAGGTATCTAGGCGCATCATCGCCGGTGTACCAAAATCTGATAGGGTATAAAGTGCAACAAGTAATGAGCCCGCCGCTATACCGTTTATTACGCGCGGTAATATGACTTTAAACACACTCATCGGCATCGACATGCCTAAAGTGCGAGCCGCGTTTACCATGCTGGCATCGAGACTAAGTAAAGACGAACGCGTAGTTAGCATCACAAACGGAAATGTGTATAGCGTCATTACAATGGCAGCACCCGTTAAGCCATACATAGGCGGGGTTTCAAAGCCTAGCAGCTGATTTATCTCACCACCGGGGCCAAATGCTGCATATAAAGTAAACGCGCCAATATAACTTGGAATAGCAAGTGGCGCTGCAAACAAAACAAGCCAAAGCTTTTTAAAAGGAAGTTGAACATAGGCACTGATAAACGCCAGAGGCACGCCAATTAAAATAGAGCCTAAAACAGTTAACACCATAAGTGATAAGGTGTTACCTAGAATTTTTAAATTGTGACTATCAAAAACAGCCGTCGCATCACTGGCTAAGGTGATCAGAATATAAACTGGCACTAACGCCAAAAGCGCTGCAAGCAGCGCCATGGGATAAGAAGCAGGTATGCGCATTATAAAATACCACTACTGCGCATAAGGTCGAGTGTTGGCCTTAAATCTGCCAATTGAGTTAAATCGATTTTCGGCGGTGACACATCCGTTAATGCTGGTAACCCAGCAGGCTGTTCGATGCCCTGGATCAATGGAATTTCGTACGCTTCACGTGCTAAGTAACTTTGTACTTCAGAACTTAGTAAGTAGCGCATAAAGTTCATTGCATTTGGGTTGTCTGTCAGTGATAACACACCTGATGCATTAACTAAACAACCGGCATCTTGATTGGTAAATGCTAGATCAAGATTAGCATCAGGTTTACCTGACTTAAGACGTAACGTGTAATAATGGTTTGCAAAACCAATATCCACTTCACCACGCTCAACAGCCATCACTACGCCAAGCTCGCCTGCATAGGTTTTCGAACGTTTTTGAACTTTCTTAAGCCATTTAGCGGTTTTATCTTCACCTTCAAGAATACGCATTGCCGTGACAAATGATTGGAAAGAAGCATAAGCCGGTGCCCAACCAATAGATAAATCGCTATCAGCAATGGCCATTATGCTATCTGGGATCTGATCTTTACTTAGGCGCTTAGTGTTATAAGGCAATGTACGAATACGACCTGTCACAGGTGCCCAGCCCGGATAACGAAACTGCGGTTGTAACTGCGCCTCTAAGTCAGATGGTAGCGGTTTAGCTAAACCTGCATCTGTGACTAAGCCAATCGCACCAGAGTCAACCGCCCAAAATAGATCAGCACGTTTAACACCCGCTTTCGCTTCTGCCACTATCATGTTGGCAAGTGCAGCAGTTGGGCCACGGCGAATAGATAAATTAAGTTTTGGGTTTTTCTTTTGGATTGATTGCAGTACGTTTTCGTACAAACCACCTTCACCACGGCCTAAATATAAAGTTAGGTCACCCTCTAGGGCTGGTAAGTCTTTCACTGAAATTGGGCTTGCAGCAGAGGCTGCAAAGGCACGAGAAAGAGGTAGCGGCATTGCGCCTACTACCCCAAACGCAGCCAGGCCTTGAATAAAGGTCCTACGCTTCACTAAAATACATCCTTACGTGCTTTTTCGGCTTCTTCTAGTAACACCTTAGCGCGATCTAGTTTTTCTTGCATATCAACAACCACTGCACGGACTTGGTCAACAGACCCTTTATCAGAAATAGCTTTAGGCAGGGTTACGTTAAAATCTTTTTCGAGTACTTCTACTAACTTCGCATCTTTTTCGATAAGTGTACCTTCAACACCTTCAAATAAGTGAAGGTAAGTATCGTGTACAATTTGCGTTGCTTCATCGCTTAAACGTTCTGCGTATTTTGCAACAACACGGTCTAATTTATGTTTGATCTCATCGATAGTAGCGCTTTGCGTCATTGTTTCAGAAGCAGTTGCTTTTACAGCTTTTAATAAGCCTTTTTGCTGGAAGTCAGCAGCAAGTTTAACAGCTCCAAGACCCTGCCACAAGGCAGCATTTAAGGCCTTTTGGTGCTTACGTACTTCGCTTGCTGGTTTTTTGTCATCAATAGCCATTTTGATACCATAAATGCCTTGCCAGATTGATGCATAAACCGGCACATAATTCGTTTCAATCGCACTGTGAAACTTTACTGATTCCCAGTATTCAATTAAATCATCGCTTTTAACTGCTTTTGCGCCTTTTGTTTCATAATCGGTAACCATGGTGTCAACTTTACCGACCATCCACTCAACGTCTTCTGAGTAATCTTTTAAATTTTCTTTTAGATGATTAACGTGCTCACCAATTGGGCCATTTGCCAATACAGGTTGGGCAATAAAAGTAGATGCTAATACTAGGCTAAGACCTAGTGTTTTAACGGTGTTTAACGCTAATTTCATAGGGGGGACATCCAAGTTTCTAATTGTAAATGATAGCCATTATCATATATGTATCGATTGTCTAAATCAATTGCTATAAAGCCTTGATTACAGATTTAAACATTTTTATTTAAGTGATTGGAAAGCTTACTAAGAGTGCTTATAAATTGTTTAAGTTCTTGGCTATCTAAGTCACTCACTAAACCTGCTTGCCACTCATTTGCTAATGGCACAATTTGTTCATGCAGACGGTTCCCCTCAACGGAAAGCGATAACAAACTTGCGCGTTTATCCTTAGGGTTTTCTTTGGCTATTATAAGGTTTCTGGTCAATAGCGACTTTACTGCTCGAGACACCGTTGATTTATCCATTCGTGCCATATCACATAATTCTTTAGCAGTGCGCTCGCCATATTGGGCCAAATTCGCAACTATACGCCATTGTGGCACGGTTAAATCGAACTGCTGTTGATATAGCTCACTAAACTGCTCACTCATTTGCATTGCAATATTAGTTAGTGAATAAGGTAAGAACTGTTGTAAATCGAGCGTTGTTTGATTATCTGTCGTCATGGCTGCACTACTGTCAAAGAATATTTACACAAGTAAATTCAGTGTAGTTTGAATTTAGTCTCGCATGAGAGTATCTTACCTAAAACCTTTCAGGAGTCTAGTGATGAATAACGAATTACAATATATGACAGGCTTTGGTAATGAATTCGAAACCGAAGCATTACCCGGTGCATTACCTATCGGTCAATTCAGCCCGCAAAAAGTTAAATACGATTTATATGCTGAGCAGTTCAGCACAACGGCATTTACAGCGCCCCGTGCTGATAACCGTCGCACTTGGTTTTACCGCATTCGCCCGTCTGTAATACAAGGTGATTACACGCCAATTGATAATGGCCTTATTCGCACTGCTCCTATTACAGAAGTGCCAACACCACCGACGATGCTGCGTTGGGATCCAATCGACATTCCTACGAAGCCAACCGATTTTATAGATGGTTTAGTCACTATGGCTGCCAACGGTAGTGCCAATGCACAAACAGGTATTGGTATTCATATTTATGTCGCTAATAAATCAATGCAACACCGTTACTTTTATAATGCTGACGGTGAAATGTTATTCGTGCCGCAACAAGGTGAGCTATTACTTAGAACCGAGTGCGGGATACTCACCGTTCGTGCAGGCGAAATTGCCGTAATTCCTCGTGGCATTAAGTTCGCAGTTGATTTGCTTACTGATACAGCCCGTGGCTATATCTGTGAAAACTATGGCCATACCTATATTTTACCAGAGCGCGGTCCTGTCGGTGCCAACGGCTATGCTAATGACCGTGACTTCCACTACCCTGTAGCGGCTTTCGAAGATATTGAAGGTGATTTTGAACTCGTTGCTAAATTCAACGGCAATATGTTCCGTTGTGATATTGGCCACTCGCCATTAGATGTGGTTGCTTGGACGGGTAACAGTGCACCTTACAAGTATGACCTTGCTAGATTCAATGTTATGAATACAGTAAGTTACGATCACCCAGACCCATCAATCTTTACTGTATTAACATCACCATCGGGTACAGAAGGTGTCGCTAATATCGATTTTGCTATCTTCCCTCCACGCTGGATGGTGGCTGAAAACACATTCCGTCCACCTTATTACCACCGTAATATCATGAGCGAGTTTATGGGCCTAATCGAAGGTGTCTACGATGCCAAAGAGCATGGCTTTGTACCAGGTGGTTCTAGCTTACATAATTGTATGTCGCCACATGGTCCAGAAGCCGATGTATTCGAAAAAGCATCAAATGCTAAACTTGAACCACAACGCTACGAAAACACCTTGGCATTTATGTTCGAATCGCGTTACGTTATTTCACCAACTAAATATGCCCTTGAAGGTAAAGAGCGTCAGCCTAATTACACTGACTGTTGGCGCACTATTAAAAAACATTTCACAGGTAAACAGGACGTATAATGAAACTTTATAGCTATTTTCGTTCATCAGCTGCATATCGAGTACGCATTGCGCTTAATTTAAAGAACATTGATCACGAGTTGGTGACAGTTAATTTATTAAAATCCGAACAGCAAAGCGACGAGTACCTAGCTAAGAACCCTCAAGGGTTATTGCCTGCACTTGAAACTGAGCAAGGTGTACTTGCGCAATCGCTGGCTATTTTAGAGTGGCTAGAAGAAACTCATCCAGAAACGCCTCTTTTAACGGGTGATGCATGGCAAAAAGCTCAGATCCGTAATTTATGTTATGCCGTAGCGTGCGATATCCACCCTATCGATAATTTGCGCGTATTAAAATACTTGGCTAACGATCTGGGTGTTGATGAAGAAGCAAAAACAACCTGGTATAAGCATTGGGTAGAAGTTGGCTTTGAGAGTATCGAAAAGCTACTTGATGAAGCGAACACGTTTTGTGTGGGCAACAAACCAACGCTTGCAGATGTGTGCTTAGTGCCGCAAGTATTTAATGCCTTGCGCTTTAAGGTTGATATGACCAATTACCCTAAAATTGCAGCTGTTTATGAGCAATGTAATAAGCTTGATGCCTTTATAGATGCTGCACCACAAAATCAGCCAGATGCGATTTAAGCGTTAGTATGATTAATGTAAAAGGCCCGAACAATTCGGGCCTTTTATATTTGTTATCTAAGCGCTGAGTTAATCACACTCACATGGTTGATTAAATCGAGCCCTAAGTCCGTTAAGTAGCCCCCATCAGGACTATCAGTAATACCTTTATCATAAAGCCGTTTTGCTGCATCTTTAATTGAGTTTTCTGCATCGGAGTGTATTTTAATTCCCTGCATTTGAGAGTTACGAGGAAATTTTGCAAGCAGAGTTAGTTCATCGATCATATTTTTATCAAATTGCATGTGTTCACCTTTTTATTATTTATTCCTTGTCATAAGCTTAGTGTAGTTATACAAATCTGCCCAACGGGAGGCGTATTTTGTTAAAGAAAATTTTACTGTTAAGTACTTTGTTTACTTTAGGGTTTCTAAATCAAGCGCACGCTAAGGAAAAACCATTAATCGTGCTTGATGGTCAAGAGGCGTTAAACAATGAAAAAGTGTGTTGGTATGAAAATAAACGCTATACCGAAGGTGCCTATATTGTCGTTGGCGAGATGACCTTAATTTGCAGCGCCAAACAGCCTAATTTTTCAAACAGTGATTTGGCGTGGCTCAGACTAAATGCTAATGGCGAGATTATTTACCCTAAACAAACGAAAACGATTCACGTCAATTAGATTAAAACGCACAGATAGGGTACTATTGCGCGGTTGCAAATAACCTAAGATTTATCATGGACAATCAACCAAATAATCCGTTACATGGCGTTAAATTAGCCGACATCGTTACTAAACTTGAAGAAAAACTTGGTTGGGAAGGTATGGCAGCGCACGTCGATGTACGCTGCTTTCAAAATGACCCAAGTGTAAAGTCGAGTCTTAAATTTTTACGAAAGACCCCTTGGGCACGAGAAAAAGTAGAGCAGTTATATATTGATACCTTTATCAATAATGACCTAGCTGATGATGGCACTTTCCAATGGAAAAGCATCAAAAAGTAACCACTTAATCTTCAGCTGCTACAATCACCGAAAGCGATTTCGGTGATATCTCCACCTCTAGTTTATCTGCAGTTTTAACTTCACCATCAATAACATAGCTCAACCCTTTTGCTGCGCGTACTGTTACTCGTTTAGCATTTGTGTGGTGACTGTTAATAGCAAAACTAGTTTGTGTAATACTCGAGAACACTAACTCCGCAATACTTAAAGTACTCGCTTTAGAATCGGCACTAGGTGTTAGCCAGTTAACATCCAATAAACCATCTTGGTGATCTGGCTGCCCTGCAGATTGAGCAAGTAAAGTAGTAAATGGCGCGGCGTTGGCGATGATTAAACTGGTAGTATTGATTGTTTGCTCATCGTTATTATCAAGAGTAACAACATAGTCTTGCGCTTCATGCTCACCTAATGCTTGCCAAAACCCTTGTAAATAAGCTAATTGCCCAGACTCATTTTTAGCATCACGATGGGCTTTTTCAATCATCTTTTGTTCAAAACCAATTCCTGCAAGTAATAACATACGCTCGCCATTACACACAGCGGTATCTATCCGACTCGCCTGCCCTTCAATAATAAGCTCACACGCCTGCTCTACCGGAATAAGCTTCGATTGTATACCCATCAACACATGAGCGAGGGCATTTGCAGTACCTAAAGGAATAATCCCCAGTTTACAGTCTGTATTAACAAGTACACTTGCCACCTCTGTTACTGTACCATCACCACCACAGGCGATGACTACATCAGGGTTCAATTCAAGTGCTTCTTTGGCTAACTCAGTACCATTTACCTGCTCTGAAGTGGTGTAAACAGTTAAATCGTAATACTCAGACAAACGAGATGTAATTTGCTTACGTTTAGCTTCCCACAGTTTTGTGCCAGAAACAGGGTTAGCAATGAGCACAGCTTTATTTTTGATTAATAAGTCACCTCTACGATGGCGACGCACTAGATGACGCAGCTGGCGCTTGTTTAAATTTGCAGTTTCTCGTGTCTCTTTAATTTGTGCGAGTACTTGGTGTACATCGGCATCTTTATTTTGGCTAAGTAAGTAAGCTGCCATCACAAATACAGAACGGCCTCGTCCTAAAGCGCAATGCACTACCACACGTCTATCAGCTTTTACTTGATGGTCAATCCAATTAATTGCTTGATGTAGTTGCGCGCGTGTTGGCACGCTATGATCAAGAACAGGAATATTTAAATAACGAATATTCTCTTGGGTAGAAGACCATTCAAGGCCATCAAACTCGCAAGTTACATCTAAAATAGCCGTAATACCCATTTCTTTCATAGTGTCTATATCGGAAGGAAATAAACGACAGGCTAAAAATAAATGCTCATTAATTTGCTGTAATGGCGGTACTTTATCGTGTTTACGCGACCAAGCATTGTAAAGCTGTGCACCCAATAAGAAGGGGATAAAAGCCCAACGAATATAAATAGGAATAACGCCATTTTCGCGTTTTCTAAAAATACGCGCGATATTAAAAAAATATGCGCCACTGACTAATAGTAACGACAGTGCAGTCCAATAAAAAAACAGTGCAAAGTACACAGTTTCTACGCGAATAGCCGCAATTATAAATACAATCGCTAATGCTAAGTAACTAAATGCTGCCCACATAATCACTCCTTGTTATTCTAATTGCACAATACCTTGCAAATTTCACTCCATATAAAGCCATTTAAATAGCTTTATAGACTATGAAAAATCAGCAACTTAGCAATTATTAAAAAGCTTACCAATTTAGTTTAGGACATTTTTTCACTACTTTATGAATAACTTACACAAGTTTACATAATATTCACATGTAAGTTTGCCTTGTCTTGCAACCCTGCTACGCTAACTAATGGAAAAGAATTACTTTTACAAAATTAAACCATTCTTTTTGTAAAAACATAAATGAATTGCATCTAAAACTGTCAGCTAATCGTTATTAATAATAACAAAGGAAATCTATGGAAAACGATGAATTATTAACCCTATTAAGTGCTACAGCTAAAGGCGATAAAATTGCTTTTGGTCACTTATATCAGAAGACCAGCGCAACACTTTTCGCAATAAGTCTTAAGATGCTTGGCAATCGAGCGCACGCCGAGGAAGCTTTACAAGATGCTTTTGTTAAAGTTTGGCATAACGCAAGTGAATATCAATCATCTAAAGGCGCTGTTATGTCTTGGATGATCAGCATAGTTAGATATCGAAGCCTAGATATGATTCGCCATCACAAAGTGCGTAAGGAACAAACTCTTGTTGATGAAAATGATCATTTAGATGATTTACCTATTGATGTTAATTATGAAGACAACAGCAAATTGGTAGATTGTATCGAACAGCTTGATCCTCAGCAAAGACAGGCTATTCATTTAGCATACTATAGAGGTTTGACTCATCACGAATTAGTTGACCACATCGCGACACCGCTTGGAACAGTCAAAAGCTGGATCCGACGTGGTTTACAGCAACTACAAAGGTGCTTAACGCTATGAATTATGAAAATCAAACACTCATTGATATGTTAGCGGCTGAATATGTACTGGGGACATTACGTGGTTCAGCAAGAGATAGATTCACTCGGTTAATGCTAACTTCAACGCGGGCACGTGAAGCAACTTGGATGTGGGAACAACACTTGAACAACCTTGCAAGTTCAATAGAATCTGTGCCTCCAGATGAACATGTTTGGCAGAAAATTGTTAGCAGGATCGATCCTCAGGTAATACCTATAACAAGCAAGCCAAATAAATCTAAATCATCAATATTACAAGCTTGGTCACTCATCGCTACGGCTGCATGTATAGTGTTAGCTTTAATTATTTGGCAACCTCAGGAAATAACGAAAGTTAAATCAGAACAAATAGCCCTTTTTAAAAATGAGGCTGAACAACCCCTTTGGTTTATTGATGTAAAAGATGAAAACTTATCGATTCGAGCTGCAACAGCACTTGTTCCGCGCACTGATAAAGATTATGAGCTATGGATGATCTTAAAAGGTAAAGATGCGCCGGTTTCTTTAGGTTTACTTCCAAAATCGGGAACACTTGAATTACCAAAACACATAGACTTTGATGCGACAGAAATTTCACTACTCGCTATCAGTTTAGAACCTCTAGGAGGCTCGCCAAATGGCTCTCCAACTGAGGTACTTTTCACTACAGAACTCATTATTTTGTAAATTAAAAGCCGTGTTTAAACACGGCTTTTTACTTTTTTCTAAAAAACTTTAACTTTTTTGCATCCAATAAGATTACCAATTCGTTACTAGCAATGACTTATTTTAAAACTAAGGAAAAAGTCATGAACAAAGTAATACTATCTCTAATCACTATTGCAGTATGTAGTACCTTATTCACTTCTATTTCTGAAGCATCTAGCCACCGAGAAGCACCTAATATTACGCGCTTTCCAACGTTAGATTCGACTGACTTTTATGCTTTTAATAGTTACGAAGAAGGTCGAGGTGACTACGTAACCTTTATTGCCAATTATATTCCTTTGCAAGATGCCTATGGCGGACCAAACTACTTTGCGATGGATCCAGACGCGACTTATAGCATCCATATTGATAACGATGGTGATGCTGTTGAAGATATGACATTCGCATTTAATTTTAAAAGTATGTTACCGAACAACAATATGGGAGTTGCTCTTACCGTCGGCCCCGAAGGTAATCAAAGAACAGTCGCAGTTCCTCTAAAAAATGTTGGTGGCGTTTCAGCAGGCAATAATGCTGCCGTTAATTTCAGTGAGTCATATACTGTGAGTGTAATTTCTGGCTCACAACGTTCCGGCACAAAAAGCATGCTGACAAACATCACCAATAGCAGCAACGATTTTTATAAACCTCTCGATTACATTGGTAATAAGACATTCTCTTCAATGGCTTCATACCAAGAGTACGCAAATCAATTTGTTTATAGTGTCGCACTGCCTGGATGTGATGGCATGGGCAAAGTGTTTGTAGGTCAAAGAAAAGACCCATTTGTTGTGAATCTAGGCAAAACATTTGATTTAGTTAATTACGTCCCTGTTGAAGGTGATAGTGCGCCAGGTGCAGGCGATGGTGGTGGATTCCCAGGCGGGATTACACAAACAGCTGATAATGATGACTTAGCTATGAAGAATGTCACTGCAATTGCTGTAGAAGTACCAAAAGCCTGTGTAATAGGTGAAGGGAATGGCACAATTGGTAGCTGGACAACGGCAAGTTTGCCCCAAGCACGCATTTTAAATCCTAATGCCGCATTTGCAAAAACTTCGGTAAATGGCGGTGCTTTAACGCAGGTTTCGCGTCTTGGTAACCCATTAGTGAACGAATTAGTAATTGGCCTTAAAGATAAAGACACATTTTCTACTTCAGCACCTGCCGATGATGGTCAATTTGCCGACTATGTTACCCACCCTTCTTTACCTGAATTATTAAATATTCTCTTTAAAGACGCTGTTAATACGACGTTGGGCACAGATATTGAAACATTGGCACCGACTAACTTCCCACGAAATGATTTAGTCACCGCATTTTTAACGGGTTTCCCTGGTGTAAATCAACTTGCTACAGTAACGCCATCTGAAATGCTTCGCTTAAACACAGCAATTGCCGCAACACCTCAAAATGAGCAATCAGCATTTGGTGTCGCAGGTGATGATTTAGCTGGCTTTCCGAATGGCCGTCGCCCTGGTGATGATGTAGTTGATATCGCATTACGTGTTGTAATGGGCCGTTTATGTTATCCGATCCCTGTTAATGGCACAGACACTGATCTTGGTTTATGTACATCAGATGATGCAAGTGTTGGTAATGTACCTTTCACAGATGGTGCGCCTCTTGATGCAAGCATGATGGATAGCAGTTTCCCATACCTTGCTACCCCAATTGCTGGTTCTAAATAAACAGGAGAGTCATTATGTGTAAATTACAACTCTCAAGTATCACACTCATTGTATTGTCTAGCTTACTAGTCGCTTGTAACGATAGTGATAGTAAGAAAAATATGGATACTGAAGTCGTTAATTCAGCCCCTAGCGCAGAAGATGCAATGGTAACCACTCAGACTGAAACCGTTATTAACGACATGCTCGAAGGCTCAGACCCTGATGGCGATACGTTAACGTTTAGTTTAGTGAGTGAGCCAAGTTTAGGTACTGTAAATGTAAATACGGATGGTAGCTATATTTATACGCCAAACCTAGAGACTGTCGGTTCTGATAGTTTTCAATTTGCAGTCAGTGATGGTGTGAATAGTCAGGTAACAGCAACAGTAAGTATCACGATAGAGACCTTACAAGTTGACTTTGCAACGCTTGGTCGGGCCGCATTTATTCAAGATGTAAATGATGAACCTCTTCGATTGAATGGTCGAGAATTTATTAATACAGGTTCTGAGGCAAATTTTGATGATCTATTAAACGGGAATTAGTTTTTAGCTTGGCCACGGATGGCTATTTCTGGAGCAATCATGAAATATCTTTTATACATAGCTTTCGTTTTTAGCACTTACACTCATGCGGATCCTTATATACCAAATGATAAAGATGTTATAGCCTTATCAAGCAAACCGAAAGAAACTGAATTCACTAAAGAACAACTAACCGCCTTATTTAATAAAAGCCAATTTGTTGGTCAAACAGAAACAAATCAAGGTATGTTAAAAAGCTATTTAGAAAAACAAATTACTCTAACCGAAGATCCCGATATACATTATTTTTATGCTCGCTTACTACAAAGAGAACATGAGTTTGAAGCAGCAATTAATATTCTTTCAGAAGTTATCTCACGCAAACCTGATCATACGAATGCTATTTTATTAAAAGCAAATTTACTGATGGTTAAAGGTCGATTTGAACAAGCACTTGCACAGTGTTTATCATTATTTGGTTTAGTTGGACTGGAAACTATTTCTACCTGCTCTCTCGATGTTAAGAGTCAAACAGGTGAACTTGAGCAAAGTTATCAAGCTTTACAAACCATTGTAAAAGAATCGTCAATGACTAGAAACACGCGTCATGTGCTCGCCGAGATGGCCTATAGGTTAGGCTATCCAGAACAAACGATAACTTACCTCAGTAACCTTGACCTAAAAACAGCCCCTGTCAGTTTAGTTGTTCTATGGGCTGACGCTCAGATGGCAAAGAAAAACCACCAGCTAGTATTATCAACGTTAGCACGTTTAACTGCTGAAAATACTAATTTGGAAGACGCTATATTATTACGCCTAGCGCAAGCTGAAAAAATTGAGAACCAATCAGATAAATGGCAAGAAAAAATGAGAAAGCGAGTGATACTAAGAGAGCGGCGTCAAGACACCTATCATGCCAGTGATTTAGCTTTGTATTACTTAACATTAGATAAAAATAATGTAAAAGCTAAATACTGGGCAGAAATGAACTGGCAACAAGCTAAATTAGACAGTGATAAAAAACTATTAGCACTCACTAACACTAGCAATTAAGGAATTATCATGAAAATCTTAGCAGCGGCTCTTTTATTTTTAATAGCATGTAGCTTTAAAACAAACGCCCATCAATTAAGTACAGCGTATCTTAACTTAACAAAAACCGAAAACGAGCAGTTAGTGTTAAAAGGGCAATGGCAAGTTGCTGTTATTGACTTAGAACATGTTATACCTTTTGACATTAACACAAATGATGTAATTACATGGCAAGAGATCAAGAGCCAAAAAGAGAGTATTTTAAAATACTTAGCTAAACATTTGGTTGTGAATCAGAATGACATAGGCTGTAAGCTGCATAATGAGGGGGATTTAAAAATCGACTCACATTTTAATGAATCATATATTGTCGTGCCTGTTCAAATAACATGCCCTACAACACAAGCATTCACCATAAACTACAGTGCGTTGTTTGAAGTTGATGCTAATCACAAGGCAATTGCTGACATTGCAAACTTTAGTAGAGTGTTCACGTTAAGTGAAAATAATCAATCATTTGATACCAATTTACCTAATTAGTACGTCGATTGATAGGTATGAAAACCCTATGCTACTAAGGCAAAATTTCGTTTTGTAAATCGATTTATTGCCATTAAATTTAGTTCGTAACTATCTAAAGCTTTAGTAAGCGCTAGTAGATGCGCTTTATTCAAAAGGTAGTAACAAGGTTTTCATTGTTGGGCGAAGTGCTTTAAGTAATTCATTAATATCTAGATCTGGGTTCAGCATTTTGCGTAGTAAAAGCCCCCCCATCACAGAAAACATCACTTCAATACGAGCATTCACTTCTTCAAGTGCCGTTCCTTGTAACGGCCCTCTTTCACCCACTAATAATTCGCGCATTGAATCACGGGCGTGGCTATCTGACTCACGCAGTAAGTTAGCGACTTTTTCATTACGTGCTGCCTCGGCAAGCATTTCTAAATCAAGCGCACCTTGATTTAAATCGGTATGGCGTTCAACGCCTCGGTCAAGACCATCTAGCAGAACAGTGACACGATCGCCGGGTTTATCAGCAAACTCCTTAAAGATTGAGAACATTTCTTCCATATCACGTTCAACAATCGATTCTATAATTGCTTCTTTACTGGCGAAGTAATTATAGATATGGCCAGCACTCATACCCGCAGTCTTCGAGATTTCCGCCATTCCCGCGCCATGATAGCCTTTACGTCGAAAACAATCTGCCGCGGCACAAAGCACTTGATTACGTCTTGCCTCGGCAAGCGCAGGGTCATTGTGTCTTTTTGTTTTTTGCGTCATGGTTTCTCCAAGCTTTACTGACTATGGTTAACTTTAATTTAAATAAGGTTTACAGGATCTTAATCTTAGAGGAGAGTCAAAACAACTAAGATCCTGCAAAACCTTAAATAAATTATGCTTTTGCTGATTTATTGCACAGTATTTTGTGCATTCCAGCCGCCGCCCAGTGCTTTATACAAATTAATTTGGCTCGCCAAATACGCTTGCTTACCCAAAATTAACTGTTGTCCTGCACTGTACCAATTTCGTTGTGCATCCAATACTTGCAAGTAGCTGTCTGCGCCTTTTTGAAAACGCGCATCCGATAAAGTAAAAGATAGCTCATTACTTTGGTACAAATCATTCAGGGCATCTAGCTGGTGCATATAACCTTCACGGTCAGCAAGGGCATCAGAGACTTCTTTAAATGCCTGTTGAATGGTTTGCTCGTAACTGGTTATTGCCATTTCTTGCTGTGCTTTTGCAACATCGAGATTAGCTTGATTGCGACCCATATTAAAAATAGGCAAGTTTACTGAAGGTACAAAACTCCAAGTACCTGAACCTGAATCAAAAAGATTACTCAAGTCAGCAGAAGCTGTACCCGCATTCGCGGTTAAACTGATGCTTGGATAGAATGCCGCTTTTGCCACACCAATATTTGCATTGGCTGCCAATAAATCATGCTCTGCAGCTTTGATATCAGGTCGCTGAGTAAGAAGCTCTGACGGTAACCCTACTGGCACATCCGGTAAACTCAGTACATCATCAATATTTTGTGATGGTAATAAATCCGCAGTCACGGTTTTACCCACTAAAAAGTCGAGGGCATTTTTATCGCGCTTTAATAAACGCTGATAGTTTGCGATATCAACTTTCGCGGTTGCTACTGTGCTTTCAAGTTGCGATAGCGTTAACTGAGAGGCAGCACCTAGAGCAAATGTTTTACGGGTTAGCTCTAAAGACTCCTGCTGAGACTTTAAAGTCTCGTTTGCTAAAGCCAATAGCTCTTTGTCAGTCGCATAGTTAAGCCATGCATTCACTAATTCAGAAATCAAACTAATGCGTACACTGGTTAAACTGTATTCTGCAGAATACAGGTTTTGCAAAGCTTGCTCTGATTGGTTGCGGACTTTGCCCCAAAGATCAATCTCATAAGCGGTTAAGCCAACAGTTGCTGAATAGTTTTCAGAGATAGTAGCTTGACCAGTACCAGATAAATCTGCTGGAAGACGCTGACGAGTACCCGATGCATTGAGATCAATGCTTGGGTAAAGTGCAGAATCTTCAATCTGATACATTGCTCTAACCTGCTGCACATTCAGTGCAGCAGTTTTAATATCTTTGTTGTTTTCAAGCGTTAGCGCAATCAACTGTTGAAGTTGCGCATTACTGAAAAATGACTGCCAATTGAGCGCATTTATATCGCCCGCTGTACATTGGATATCATAGTTTTGAGCAACAGGTAATTCACGTTGCTCCATATCTGGCGCCATATTACAGGCAGATAACATAAGTGCAGCAACAGACACTGAGATAAGTTTAGCTTTCATTATGCCTGCTCCTCATTAGTTGATTTTGTTTTGCCTGGGAATACTCGGCGCACCAGTACAAAGAACAGCGGCACAAAGATTACCACAATGGTCGATGACGCAAGCGTACCGCCAATAACAGCAATACCGAGTGCGTTTTGTGCACCTGAGCCTGCACTTGATGCAATTGCCAGTGGTAGTACACCACACACAAATGCCATTGATGTCATAAAGATTGGACGTAAACGAAGGCGAATAGCTGCTACCGCGGCATCGACAAGTTTCATACCTTCATCCATTTTATGAATAGCAAACTCTACAATTAAGATGGCATTTTTTGATGCCAAACCTATGGTGGTTAATAGACCCACTTGTAGATAAATATCGTTTGATAAATTAAATACAAATGACGCAATCGACGCACCAAATACACCAAGCGGTACAATGAGCATAACCGCTGCAGGAACTGACCAGCTCTCATATAACGCCGCTAAACATAGGAATACAACCAATAATGAAAGTGCATAAAGTAATGGCGCTTGACCACCACTTAAACGTTCTTCATATGAAATACCTGTCCATTCGAACGATACACCCGGTGGTAACTTCTTAACTATTTTCTCAACTTCAGCCATCGCTTGACCCGTACTGTAGCCTGGAGCAGCAGCACCTTGGATTTCCATCGCTGAGAAGCCGTTATAACGCTCAAGACGCGGTGAGCCATAAGTCCAATAAGAATGAGCAAAGGCAGTAAATGGCACCATGTCACCATTATTGTTACGTACATACCACTCATCTAGGTCTTCTGGCACCATGCGTGATTCTGGCGTACCTTGTAAGTACACTTTTTTCACACGACCACGGTCAATAAAGTCATTTACATAGCTACTACCCCAAGCCGTTGATAACGTATTATTGATATCTGCTTGCGTTAGGCCTAATGCTTCGGCTTTTGCTAAATCAATATCAAGCTCAAGCTCTGGCTTATCTTCTTGACCATTTGGGCGCACACCTGATAACACCGGGTTTTGTGCAGCCATACCTAAAAACATGTTGCGTGCTTCAAGTAGTTTTTCGTGACCTAGACCAACCCTATCTTGTAAGAACAAGGTGAAACCGTTTGCAGTACCAAGCTCAACAACCGCAGGAGGTGGGAAAGCAAACACGAATGCTTCTTTAATGGTTGAGAAGTACCCCATGGCTTTACCTGCAACCGCACCGACGGTTAGATCAGGGCGTTGACGCTCATCCCAGTGTTTTAAACCCACAAAGCCGATTGCCGCGTTTTGACCAGAACCTGCAAAGCTAAAGCCTGTTACCGTAAAGATAGATTTTACCGCTTCTGATTGTTCTTCTAAGAAGTGATGTTCCATCTTTTCAACAACTTTTAACGTTTGCTCTGTTGTCGCACCGGCAGGTAAGCTGACTTGGTTAAACAAAATACCTTGGTCTTCATCTGGTAAGAATGCCGATGGTAATTGTGAGAAAATAAACACCATGCCACCCACGATTAAACCGTAAATAAGTAAGTAGCGTTTACTGTGCTTGATCATGCGAGACACAAAACCTTGTGTACCCGAGTTCGTTCTGTCAAAACCACGGTTAAAGCCAAGGAAGAAACGACCAAATAAAGACTTATCGTTATGTACATGACTTGGTTTTAGCATTGTCGCACATAAAGCTGGCGTTAAAATCAATGCAACAAGCACTGATAAACTCATCGCAGTTACCAAGGTAATTGAGAACTGGCGATAAATAACACCTGTTGAGCCTGGGAAAAACGCCATAGGCACGAATACTGCCGAGAGCACCATCGCAATACCAACAAGGGCACCTTTGATTTCATCCATTGATTTACGTGTTGCTTCAAGAGGAGATAAGTTCTCTTCTGTCATTACACGTTCAACGTTTTCAACGACGACGATTGCATCATCTACCAGTAGACCGATGGCAAGTACCATCGCAAACATGGTTAAGGTATTAATTGAGAAGCCAAACACTTGCAAGATAGCAAACGTCCCAAGCAATACAACAGGTACTGCAATAGTCGGAATAAGTGTTGCTCTGAAGTTCTGTAAGAATAAGTACATGACCAAGAACACCAGCACAACAGCTTCAATAAGAGTGCTGACAACTTTTTCAATTGAAAGCGATACGAATGGCGTTGTATCGTAAGGAACAACCGTTGTTAAACCTTCTGGGAAGAAAGGCTCAAGTTCAGCAAGCGCGGCTTTTACGCCATCTGCTGTATCAAGTGCATTAGCACCACTGGCTAGCTTAACACCTAAACCTGATGCCGGTTTGCCGTTAAAACGCGCAACAACACCGTAATTTTCACCACCTAATTCAACATCAGCAACGTCACTTAAACGAACAACTGAACCATCAGCATTGGTTTTTACAAAGATATTTCTAAATTGCTCAGGTGTTTGTAAGCGGCTTTGTGCAGTCACCGTTGCATTTAATTGCTGGCCACTCACCGCAGGCAATGCACCTAGTTGACCTGCTGAAACCTGCGCATTTTGAGCACTTATTGCAGCACTAATATCAGCAGGAGTTAATGAGTATTTAAGTAATTTAGCTGGGTCTAACCAAATACGCATTGCATATTGAGAACCAAACAGCTGTACTTCACCAACACCGTTTACACGCGAAATAATATCAAGCACGTTTGATGAAACATAATCACCGATATCGATGTTGTTCATACTGCCGTCTTCAGATACAAAGCCTACAACCATTAAGAAGTTACGAGCCGATTTTGCAACCGAGACACCTTGGCGTTGTACTTCTTCTGGTAATAACGGTGTTGCAAGCGACAATTTGTTTTGTACTTGAACCTGTGCAATATCAGGGTCTGTATCTGCACTAAAGGTTAAGGTTAATGTCGCAGAGCCGTTAGACTCTGAGGTTGACGACATGTAGAGCAAGCCATCTAGCCCTTTCATTTTTTGTTCAATAACCTGTGTAACCGTATCTTCTAGAGTACGGGCCGACGCACCAGGGTATGTGGCTTGAATACTAATTGCAGGTGGTGCAATTGATGGATACTGTGCAACCGGCAAACTTCTAATTGCTAAGATACCTGCCAGCATCACAACGATAGCAAGCACCCAAGCAAATATGGGCCGATCAATAAAAAATCGTGACATTAAGTTTCTCCGTTACTGGCTGTTAGCTGCTGATTCTGCAGGCATTGCATTGACTGGTGCACCTGGGCGGATTTTCTGTAAACCTTCAACAATTAACTTATCGCCGCTGTTTAGGCCATCTGTCACTAACCAGTTTGAACCAACAGTACGATCAGTTTTAAGCACGCGTGCTTCTACGGTATTGTCTTTGCTTACTACCATGGCAGTAGGCTCACCTTTGGTGTTTCTGCTTACGCCACGTTGCGGTGCTAAAATCGCATCACTTTTCACACCTTCAACAATCACTGCACGAACATACATACCTGGTAGTAGTAATTTTTCTGGGTTAGGAAATTCAGCACGTAAGGTTACTGAGCCTGTGCTTGGATCAACAGTCACTTCAGAGAATTGCAATGTACCTTTATGTTGATAAGTACTGCCGTCTTCCATCTTTAATTCAACTTTTGAATGCAAAGCAGCATCTTTATCAAGCTCACCCGCAGCAATGGCTTTTTTCAAACGTGTTAGTTCACTGCTTGACTGGGTTAAATCAACATAGATTGGGTCTAATTGAGTAATGGTTGCTAATGCAGTTGCTTGATTTGCACTCACAAGGGCACCGGCAGTGACATCTGATTTACCAATTTGGCCACTAATTGGCGCTAACACTTTACTGTAGTTTAAATTGATTTCAGCGGTTTTAAGCTGCGCTTGAGCTGTCAGTAAGTCAGCTTTTGCACCTTTGTATGCTGCATCAGCTTCATCGTAATCTTGTTGGCTTACTGCTTTGATGCTCAATAGCTCTTTATAGCGTTCTGCTTTTGCCTTGGCATTTGCAATACTTGCTTGAGCTTTAGTAATAGCGGCTTTACTAGTCGCTACTTCAGCTTCAAATGTAGATGGGTCAATCTGATATAAAGCTTGGCCTTTTTCAACCTCAGCACCTTCAACAAACATACGAGACTGAATAATACCGTTAACCTGCGGACGAATTTGCGCAATACGTGAAGCAGCCACACGACCTGGTAATTCTTTAGTTAGTGTAAGTGCTTTACTTTGCATCTCAATAACGCCAACAGGAACAGCTTGAGCTGCCTGCGTTTGCCCTTGAGCCGATTCTGATTGGCCGCAGCCTGATAATAAAACAGCACCAGCCAAAGCTGACAGTGCAAAAAATGGAATGCGAGAGCGCTGCATGTGTAGTTCCTTAGTTTAGAGTGAACGATCATTCTAAACCAAAAAAGGCACAGATCAACCATCTTTAAAGAACTTTACATTAAATAAAATGCTTGCTTTAACGCATGAATTTTGTGCAATAAATAAATTGCTAATTGAATTATTACGAACGTAACTGAGAAAGTTGTTTTAAAACTATTAGTTATGCGAATTGAAGTTATATCAATTCGCAGATTATTCGCCTAAACACATGCCCATAGCGCGGGCACTTGTTATTAAAGGATGTTCTAGAGGGATGACACGATATTCAGAAGTAGCTTCTTTTAAACTGATTGGTTTAATTTCACCGTCTTTACTGACAGGGATAAAACCAAATTGGCCTTGCTTTACTAGCTCAAATGCTTGCACCCCAAACTCTGCTGCAAGCACCCTATCAAACGCATTAGGTGTGCCACCACGTTGAATATGCCCTAATACGGTTACTCTTACATCAAGGTCAAGCGCTACACGTATTTGTGAAGCAAGCTGCTCAGCAATACCACCTAGTACAGGGTTTTCGTAACCGAGTTCATTTGATTGTTTACTAACAACACCACCAGCAACAGGTTTAGCTCCTTCTGAAATGACAATATTGGCAAATCCGTGGCCTTTATCAAAACGTGATGTTAGTTTGGCTTTAATCGCTTCAATATCGTAAGGAATTTCTGGAATAAGCGCGACTTCTGCGCCAGCTGCAATAGCAGAGTGCAAACAAATCCAACCGGCATCGCGTCCCATTACCTCAGTCACAATCACTCGGTTATGACTTTGCGCTGTTGGTATTAATCGATCAATTGCTTCGGTGGCGGTGTCGACAGCAGTCTGAAAACCAATTGTGTAATCAGTGCCATATAAATCATTATCAATGGTTTTTGGTACGCCTACGATATTTAAGCCATGCTCAAATAAATGCTGAGATACCCTATGCGAACCATCACCACCAATATTTATAACGGCATCAAACCCAAGTTGCTTAATAATACTGATTAACTCATCAGAGCGGTCAATAAACACTTGTTCGCCTGCTATTTCAGCAGGAAAAGCGGTTGGATTCCCTTTATTAACAGTTTCGAGAATTGTTCCACCACGAACATGAATACCCGCCACCACTTCACTGGTTAAGTGCATAATATCATTTGGCTTTTCAAGCACACCACAGTATGCTCTTCGGCTACCATACACCTGCCAATTGCCATCATGTTCGGCTGCTTTAACCACCGCTCTGATCACCCCATTGAGCCCAGGGCAATCACCCCCACTTGTTAATAGCAGTAATTTTTTCATTGTGTTACCAACTTGGTTCACTGATTAATTACAGATTAGCCTATATGTTGATCTTTCGCGTATGACTTACATCAACTAAAGTTCGGTTTCTTATGAGTAGAAAAAAGCGCAACAAAAAGCACTAGTAATACATACTTAGGCAGACTAGTCAGTAAAGTGGTGTTATCAATATTTGCAGAAAAGCTGTTAACAGCAAAATATAAATGCAGCGCTAAAAATGGTGTCAGCAATATAAAGTATGAATACGCTTTATCTCTAAGGTACAGGGACTTACTAATGAGTAAAAATACTAAAAGTAACGCTAACAAAGGAAGGCCTAAAGTAACGATATCAACCATTGATAAAGCAAAGTTAGGTGACAAGTCATAAAGGGCTGAAAGTACTTCGGTTGGAATCGCAATAGCTGAACCATAACCTATGACTGGTATAGATAAATAGGCAAATAAACAGCCAAAAATAAATAAAAGTAGTACGTTATATTTCATAACCCCATTCCATGGTTTGTTCATTATTAGCCTTACGCTAACTAATAATGAACAAATAATCCACTACTTTTTCAGTACCTTACATCGTTAAAATGTCTTAACTTTAAAGGCTAGGTTTTCTACCGCACAGCCTGTACTACTGGTGTTTACACGGTAATAATGAGTATTGTCAGTGGCATTTAAATCCAATAAAAACTCATCATGCTGAGCGACTGCTTGTTGCTCTTGTGTTAAGCACATAGCTTGTACAAGCGAACGTAATTTAGCATCTGAAAATATAGTGCCAAAACGCTGCATCGGCAGTGGCGGAATTTTAATACTAGGGAGTGCATTATCAACAGTTCGTTTAGCTAGAGTAAAACCATCCTTTGTTACATCAATAACTGCACCAGCAGGCCAATAACTGATTGCTCCGTTATTTTTAGCGTTAGATTTAACATGCACGACACCGCTTTTACCAATCACCGTCATTAGTGCGGTTTCACCAGCTCGAATTGATACAAGGGCGGTGGTCTCATCAATGCCAAAACCATGCTGTTGCCCGGTATCTGCCAGTAATCTTGCCAAACGCATTGTTCTGTTGCGCTCGCTAAAGTGTGTATCAAGAACACCATAAGTAAAGCTGCCAAGCCCACCTTGTTTTTCATAGGTAAGACTATCAGCCGAAAGCTTATCACCGCATTCATTTTCACAGCGCTCACTTGGCGGTGATACTGCAAACGAGCCTTCTCTCATTGCCGCTAAACTTGTACCATTTGAAATCATCGGCACTGTGCCATAGGCATTTTTACCACCACTTTGCACCGCTGTACCTGCGCTTGTGCCAACAAGTAATGGTCTTTGTAAAATTGCCTGAGTCCAAGGATATTGCTTACCGTTATCATCAAACAGTACTTTTCTGGTTAAACTCTGATCGCCACCGTTAAACATAATACCCGTCGCGTTTTTAATCAGCTTAACTAAATGATCGACCCCTTTATCACAAAGCGCTTTTTCGGCCTTGATTCGATCAGGGTAAATAGTCTCACGATTAAAAACGCCCATAGACTCTGTACGTAAAGATTCCAAACTCTCACATTGCTTACTGGTAATCGCTTTTGCTAAAGCAGGTGTTAGAGGTAACCAGCTTGATTCTACACCAGTAAAGTTTAATAACCCTTCATAAAAGTCAGCTGATTCATATGGATCTCTGCTTGATGCAGTAACCGCTAAAATTGTTGGTGATTCGGTGCTTGTTTTTAATGAAGCAGCAACAAAATCTAAAATATCATTGGCTGCACGTTCGTTATTATCGCTTGTACTGACCAACTCTTTTTGGCGGGTCGAATCTGTATTTAATACAGCCACTTCAAGTGAGTCTATGACAAAGTTGTATTCTGAATCAGTAAGCTCGTTTAGTAACTTGTTATCTAAATCGCGCCAAGCCCATAAAATATCACTTTTAGTGATCACACCTGACTTTTGACGTGCAATCTGTGCTAATACCTTAAGCGTTTGCTGACGATTTTTTTTGTTCTTGGTTGGCCAATTTGTCTTTATTGCAGATAAAGCATCATTATTTAATCGATATTGATTAGTCTGTTTACCACTAATCTGTTTATTCGAAAGACAATTTTTAGGGCTCATACTTGAGCAGGTGGTCAAAGATCCGCCAATTAAAACCAACGTTTGCTGTTGATCATTTGCATAGACTTTGCTGCCAAATGATGCGAAAAACAAACTAAATACCAAAGAAAAAGCTGAAGTTTGATATTTAGTCTTTTGCTCCTTAAGGATGTTCATATTGTTACACTCTTGTAAAAAAAATATTAGAAAATTGCTTGCGCAGCTTTTTGTTGCTTGCTATAAAAAAAAGGAACATTTAAAAACGCGAGTAAGCTAGCACTGTATCGCTAGCTTTGTCAAAAGACCTTACGGATTGGAATTATGTTGAAAAACGCATTATCGCTTTGCACATATTTCTACTCTCCACACTACCTTTCGGAGTGGTTTGACGAGTAGCCACACCTCACTTCCTGTGAGGGGCTAGTTGTGTCTATAACCCACTGCCCTGTCTAAAAAATTATAACAATTATTCAAAATGTCACGGTTTTGCCGTGTGTTTTTTAAGGCAAAGGTAAATCAATATGTTTCGTCAGTTATCAATTGCTGTAGCAATCAGTGCTGTGCTGTGCCCAGTACACGCTGTGTATGCTCAAAACGACCAACAATCAGAAAAAATTGAGCGAGTAGAAGTAACAGGATCACGAATTAAAGGGGTTGATTTAGAAGGAACCATCCCGCTTACCGTGCTTGACCAAGATGCAATCAAGCGCTCAGGAGCGAACACTATTCATGAATTATTGAAAGATTTATCGGTTTTTAAAGGCGGTTCCGGTACCTTTTCAACATCTGAAAGTGGTGGTACATCAACCTCAACGCCAGCGGGTCAATCCGCTGCAAGCTTAAGAGGTATGGGTCCCTCAGCCACATTAACACTCATTAATGGCCGCCGTGTTGCACCAAGCTCGTTTGCAGCAGGCACTGAAAACTTTGTTGATGTAAATTCAATTCCGCTTGCTGCAATCGAGCGCATTGATATTTTAGCCACTGGCGCATCAGCAATTTATGGAGCTGATGCGGTAGCCGGTGTTATTAACTATATTCTCAAAGATGACTATCAAGGAGCTGAAGTAAACACTTCTTACACCAATAGCTTTGACAGTCATGACGAAGCTAAGAAGCAACTTAACTTAGTCTACGGAACCAATATCGGTGAAAGTAACTTAACGGTATTTGCTGATATATACGACCGCAATGCCTTTAAAGCGACCGACAGAAGTTATACCGCAACGCCTAATCTAGTAAATGGTTACTCATATTTACCGAAACTTGAGAACTCACCAAACATTTATTACTTCAGCAGCCGAGATGGCAATGAACTACCAGCCCCAAACTGTAAAACAGAGCTTGTCACGACTGAGCATGGTGAGCAAATTTGTGCTTACTATGCAAACCAAGATGATTACCTAGAAACCCCATTTGAAAGCCTTTCAACTGGCTTTATGTTTAACAGCACCTTAGGTGATTTAGATTGGCATACCGATTTCTTCTATAGCCAAACTAAATCAAAAGCCTATTCATCACCTGCACCAATCAATCAAATAAACGACGATGATGGTCCGTTTATCATAGAAGATGCGCTATTCATTTATGATAACGCTGATGGCAGTAACGACTTAATGGACCAGCTTTATATTGATCCATTTACCACTCAAGCGGGTCGAGAAGTGTATGGCTTTGCATTTGATGCACGCTTTAATTCACCACGAACTGTTGAAGTTGAAACTAAAAACTTTCGTTTAGTCAGTAGCCTAGCCGGTTACATTGGGGACTGGAGTTGGGAGTCAGGTGTAACATTTTCTCGTTCTAAGTCAGAGCAAGAAGCGATTGATGGTATTTACAACCGCTACCAATTTCATGCTGCAATCAATGGTGAATTATGCTCCGACGGATCATTAGCTACATTTGATGGAACACAGCTCAATTGTGCGCAAGGTCAGTTAATGCCGTTCTACAACCCATTTTTACAAGGTGATGAAAATAACGATGCGGTGCTTGAGCTTGCAAAAGCAAACCCAAGTAGAAGTGGTGAAAGTACAGTCTACGGATGGGATTTAAACTTTAATGGCGATTTATTTACATTTAATGAGTTACCCATTTATGCTGCATTTGGTATTGAGGCTCGCCGAGAAGAGTTAAAAGATATTCCGTCTTTAGACTCTCAAGCGCGTGCTGAAAATGGTTATTTAGTCGACGTTTTTGGTTTTGGCTCGAGCTTATCAGAAGCAGACCGCACACAGTACGCTGCATTTGTAGAGTTGAATATGCCAGTTACTGAGCAGCTAGAATTGCAAATTGCTGGTCGTTACGATCATTACGATGACTTTGGTGGAACATTTAACCCTAAAGTGGGTTTAAGCTACCGCCCTTCAGATTCTCTAATTATTAGGAGCTCTTGGTCAACGTCGTTTAGAGCACCATCATTAACTCAAGCTGGCGTAAAATTACGGACCACACAATCAAGCTTTGATTGCGGCGCAAATCAGGCTGTTGCAGATTTATACTGTATGGGTAATGGTACAGAAGTCAGTGTTAACAGCCTAGAGCTTGGTAATCAAGCACTCAAAGCCGAGGAATCTGAAGCGCTCAGCATTGGCTTTGCATGGAGTCCATCTGTAAATACCAACCTAACTGTCGATTATTGGCATTTTGATCATGAGCAAGTCATCGATACCAATATGACTGCCGTGCTAGATAGAGCAATTACGGACGCGTCTCTTCGTCACTGTGGCTTAGTACCACAAGGACAACAAGGTATTTCCTACGAGCAGCAGCTGTGTGAAGTAACCGATAATGCAGGCCTTAATATCGAAAGTGATGGCGCTAATCTTTCAGAGATCCTAGCAAACTATATAAGTGAGTTTAACCCGCGAGAAGATGAGCTATTCCTGCCACTATTTAGAGATCATGTTATTCCTCTTGAAAATACCGGCACGCAAACCTTAGCGGGTATCGACTTTAAATTTGATCATCGTTTTCGCTTAGCTGAAGGTGATTTAACGTTTGCCCTTGATGGTACACACTATTTAGAGTTTGAGAGAAATAAACCCGGTTCAGATGCTGTAGAAAAACTCATCGGCACTTATCGATATCCAGAAAATATTGGCCGACTGTCTATCGATTGGGAAGCCGAAAATTATTATCTTAACTTAGGTGCCAATTATACCAGTAGCTATGAGGATGATATTGAAGGGCTTCGTGGCCGTGAAATAGACGAGCTAGAAGAACTTGGCGAGCTTAATGATGAGTTAAAGCGTGATGTTGATGACTGGCTAGTATGGGATTTATCAGCCGGATATTTTATCAATGATGCATTATCAATCCGTGCTCGTATCGATAATATCTTTAATAAAGAACCGCCTAAACTATATGGTTCAAGTCGAGGTTTTGATTCTATAAACCATAATGCTTATGGCAGTCGCTATACGTTAAGTTTGAGCTATCGCTTTTAGCAAGGTATGGGCGTCTTAATCGTCGCCCACACTTTTGAGCTTACGTTATCTTAAACTGACGACTCTCAGTATTAATCTTTCTTAGCAAGGGCTACAATACCTTGCTTATCTTATAAACGTCGAATGACATTTAAGTGACTTTATGAAAAACAAACAGTTTGCGATGCCAGATGCGAGCATCATTTTGTTGTGCGTCGCAGTTATCGCCTATTTTGCCAGCCTATTTATAACCCCCGGTGTATTTAATGCCGAAAAAGATAGCCATAGTGTTGAATTATCACAATATCAAACAGCCTCAGATCATACCCCGCCAGCATTATTTGCAGAAGGTGGTGAAATTGGCCTCGCTAATGTCTTATTTGAAGGATTAGTGTCAGGTGATAAGTATGGCGCAGCGATTGGTGTGATGGCGTTTATTTTAATTACTGGCGGTGCGTTTGGGATTATCTTAAAAACCGGTGCGGTAAATAACGGCATCATGGCACTGATCAATAAAACACAACATATTGAGTGGGTATTCATTCCTCTCTTGTTCGTGCTTTTCTCTTTAGGTGGTGCTGTTTTCGGCATGGGTGAGGAAGCCATTGCCTTTTGTATTGTGTTATTCCCGATTATGAAACAACTTGGCTATGACGCAAAAGTAACGGTATTAACAACCTATGTTGCTACACAAATTGGCTTTGCCACCTCATGGATGAACCCGTTCAGCATTGCAATAGCTCAGTCTATAGCTGAAATTCCCGTTTTTTCTGGCGCAGGGTTCAGAATGGTTGCTTGGCTTGTTTTTACTTCATTTGGCCTTGTATTCACTATTCGCTATGCCAACTCTATCAGAGCCACTAAACAACAATCTAACCAACACCAAGACAGTGCAATAAATTTAGATAACGCAGATAAACTAATCTTACTTACTTTTATTGCTGGCATTGTTTGGGTTATTTGGGGCGTGATGGCTAGGCAGTATTATATTCCTGAATTAGCAGCGCAATTCTTTTGCCTAGGGATTGCTTGTGCTGTAATCGCCAGCCTATTTAAAAAACAAACTGCCAATGAAAGCGCAAACGCATTTAAAGAAGGTGCTCAAGAACTGCTACCTGCAGCGCTTTTAGTTGCTCTGGCAAAAGGCGTTATTTTAATACTTGGCGGTAGTGACTTAACCTCGCCTTCAACTCTAAATACCTTGCTGTACTACAGTGCCACCAGCATTTCAGTTGTACCCGACTATATTGCGGCTTGGGGCATGCTATTATTTCAAAGTGTATTTAACTTCTTTGTTTCGTCAGGCTCTGGACAAGCAGCCATAACGATGCCGCTAATGTCACCGCTCGGTGATTTGTTAAATATCTCACGTCAAATTGTGGTGTTAGCATTTCAGTTGGGTGATGGTTTAACCAATATTTTTATTCCGACTTCTGCTAGTCTCATTGGCTGTTTAGGTATTGTTAAATTAGATTGGAGTGAATGGGCACGTTTTATTTGGCGCTTCACTTTAGCTTTGTTTGGCCTTGCTAGCTGCTTTATTTTTCTCGCACACTTTATTAACTATCAGTAAAAGATTTAATTATGTTAACACTTATAAAAGGCGCAGACGTTTTCGCCCCCTCACCTTTAGGCACTCAAGATGTTCTTATTGCTGGCGGAAAAATAGTTGATATACAGCCTGAAATCACCATCGATAATTATCAGAGGATTACCACAGTCGATGGCACACATTGTATTTTGGTCCCGGGGTTTGTCGATTCACTCGTACATATAACTGGCGGTGGCGGCGAAGCTGGATTCGCAAGTAGAACACCAGAAATGAACCTGACTGATGCAACATTGCATGGCACAACAACCGTTATTGCAGCCCTTGGCACTGACTCAAGTAGCCGAACTCATAGTAGCCTGATTGCTAAAGCAAAAGAGTTAAAAGAGCTTGGGCTCAACGTGTTTTGTCATTCGGGCTCATATCATTTACCTGCGAAAACACTGACTGGCTCAGTCACCAGCGATCTAATGTACATTGATGAGTTTATTGGTGTGGGTGAAGTTGCTATATCTGATCATCGTAGTAGCCAACCCACGGTACAACAGCTGGCAGAGCTTGCCGCTGAGGCAAAAGTGGCAGGCATGTTAAGTGGTAAAAAAGGCACAGTCAGCATTCATGTTGGCCCTGTTGATACACATTTATCGTTATTACATGAGGTTGATAAGCTAACCGATATTTCACTGGCACAATTTTACCCAACTCACATGAATCGAAATATCGACTTACTTAATGCTGGGGTAGAGTTTTGTAAAGCCGGTGGCACTATCGATTTTACAACAAGTACAACCGAGTATGACCTTGCTCATGGGGAATACTCTGCCGCACACGCACTCGCTTATTGCCTAGAGAATAAGGTCGACCCAACAAAGCTCACTATGAGCTCTGATGGCCATGCAAGCCTCCCTATTTTTGACAAAAGCTATAACCTGCTTGGCCTTGAAGTAGGTAAAGAGTCTACATTGCATGGTTCGTTTGTAGAAGCAGTGCAAAAATTTAATGTTTCGATTGAACACGCTTTAATGGCGATTACATCAAACCCTGCACAGATACTGGGTATCAATAAAGGTGTCATTAAGCAAAATGCAGATGCCGATCTTGTGCTACTTAATAAAACAACGCTTGCGCCAACAGAATGCTGGTCAAAGGGTGTTCATATGGTAAGCAAAGGTAACGCCCTTGTGAAAGGCGCCTTTGAGTAAGGCCGCATCGGCGGCCTAAACAGTATCCGAAATGCGAGTAACGAGTAGTTGCTCGACTTTCACTCCTTCAACATCGACAACTTCAAACTTATAGCCACCAAAATTGATAAACTCAGCGCGTTTAGGCAGGCGTTTCATGGTGTAAATCAAAAACCCTGCGACTGTTTCGTAATGAGATTGCTCAGGGAACTCTTCAATTTCAAGTACCTTAGCAAGCTCAACCACAGGTGTTAAACCATCGACCAGCCAAGATGAATTATCACGTTGAATAATTAACTCTTCGCCTTGATGGCTAATTAAATCCCCCATAAAGCCTTTCATTAAATCTTTGACAGTGACAATACCTACCATGAGTGCATACTCGTTAACCACAACGGCAAATGGTTCAGCCGCTTTTTTGAAGGTATTTAAGGCTTCAGACAAACTCAATGTTTCTGGAAGATAAAAAATATCTTGGCTTATCAATTCATTATCAATTTCGGCGCTTTGCCCTTTTAGTACTTTACGCAAAATATCTTTTGATTCAACCGAACCAATTAATTTATCTAGATTACCATCACAGACTAAAAAGTGGTTATGCGGGTGTTCGATAATTTTGGTCGCAACTTCTTGAGCATCTGCTTTAACATCAAAATAGACAATTTGATCACGTGGGGTCATTACACTCGATAAAAAACGCGCTTCTAAATCGAATACATTGCCAATTAACTCATATTCTTGTTGCTGTAAGCTGCCGTACTCTGCCCCTGCATCCATCATCGCGACAATATCTTCTGTGGTGACAATATCTTCTCGTTCAGCGGGTACTTTAAACGCGCGCAAAATCAGGTTGGTAATTCCATTAAAGAAAACGACAAAGGGTGTTAACGCAAAAGTTACCCAGCGCATTATAGAAACCACATTAACTGCAACGGCTTCTGGCATAATCATCGCTAACCGTTTAGGTAATAAGTCAGCAAATAGAATAAACAAAGAGGTAATACTCAAAAACGAAATCAAAAAGCTGATTTGGCTTAGTAAAGGTCCTTGGTAAATCATACCTAAGATTTGTTCGATATAAGGCGATAATGCTTGCTCACCAACAATACCACCCAAAATGGCAATTGCATTCAGGGCAATTTGTATCATGGCAAAGAAAGCACCAGGTTGCTCTTGCAACGCCAGCACCGCTTGGGCTTTAGAACTCCCCTCGTCCACCATTACTCGTAATTTAATCTTGCGTGATGCTGCTATTGCAATTTCGCTCATAGCAAACAACGCACTGATCAGAATTAAAATAATAATAATGAGTAAGTCACTCATTGTAACTCCTAACATTTAAACGCATTCAGAGTGTTGAATGCAAACAACTTTTTGCTCGTTTTGCTAGCTAGAGTTTGGCGAGAATGGACAAAAAGCAGCTGATTATAGCCGCTTTATTACAATCAACAAGTGCTATTTTTAATCGTAATCAGCAAAGGCTTTACTTAACTTCTCAAGCCATGCAGTGTTCATATTTTTATTACAAGCAAAATATAAGTCAGGATTAACAACAGGAATACTAAACACTGGTTTTAGTGAGTTGAGTGTAGAGTCTTTTTGTAATTCAAAATCAAATTGTTGATCACTTAAAACGACTAAATCTATGCTCGTTCGACGACTTTTTAACACATCATAAATATTGTCAAAACTATCAAGTAATATCAGCTGATTTGTTTCATCAAAGCCATGTTCTTTTAAGAAAATATGAGAGTAATTATCTTTTAGCACCGCAATACGGTATTGCTTAGCTTGTTGTAAATTACTAATTGAAATTTGCTGAAAATTAAACGAATAAAATGAAGCAGAGAAACGTCCAAGTTTTGACAACCAGATAAAATCACGCTCCCTAGCAGGTAATCTAGCTATTGAGAATATACATGTATTTTCATCTCTAAGAGCCGCATTGTAAGAAACAGACCAAGGGTTCACAGAAATTTCATAGTTGATGTTACTTTGCTTGAGCGATGTTAGTACTTTATCAACTACAGTCCCCACTAACTCACCATTCTCATCTTGATACTGTAACTGCGGTAAATTTTCAGTGACCACTGTAATTGCAGAGAATACAGGTAGAGACACTAGTAAATAAAGTAAGATAAAGAGCTTATGCATAATCGCTATACCGGAAATTATAATTATTTTTTATACAAATATAGCGCGAGGTGATGAAATTTGAAATGTAAAATAGAAATAAACAATTAGCGGAAACTAAGTTTCCGCTAATCTTGCAAAATGAATTACTTATTCATTGCACCAATCAAAAATGCAGAGATTTTAGCACCTTCTCTGAGTGTCGTTTCAGAACTTGTTTGGCCGATTAGTGAGCTGTCGGTGAATGGCGCGATTTCCATCATATCAGCACCTGTAATTGGGAACTCGTCAGCCAATGCAACAAGAATGTCTAATGCATGCTGAGGTGTTAAGCCACCGGCTTCTGGTGTTCCTGTCGCTGAAGCAAAGCTTTCATCAAGCGCATCAATATCAAAGCTCACATAAAGCTCATCAACATTATCTGCTTTAAGCTGTGCAATCACTTCTTCAGCAACTGCTTTAGAGCCACGTTCGATGATTTCGTGGGCCCAATGTTGTTTAACACCAAACGTGTCTTCCCAATGTTGCTTAGGCTTACCACTAGAGCGGATACCAAATTGAATTAGGTTACGTGGCGCTGGTAAGTACTCAAGAATATGTGTACACCAAGAACCAAAGCATAAATCAATACCAAGACGCTCTACTAATAAATCTGTATGAGCATCAAAGTGAATGATTGCAGTGCGTTTGCCAGCATCACGTTTTGCTTTTAAGTAAGCTTTAGTTAGCGGGTAGCTAATTGAGTGATCGCCACCAATACCAAAAATACCCTTATCAGGGTAGTTCGCATAAAAGCCGTCACAGACATCTTCAGTGATAGACAAAGGTGATACATGGTATTCACTGTTTTCATCAGCATATAACGCTTTTTGGCAGTTTGTGATGGTCGCATCGTTAAGGTATTTATCATGCAGTAAATGTGGGATCACACGCACATCACCTAAATCAAAAGCGCGTGCTTGCGGTTGTTGATCAATCAAGGTAGAGCGTAAAAAAAGAGGTCCCCAGTTAGCACCACGTAATATACCACCGCCGCAGTCAGAGCTAATACCTAAAATAACGGCTTTGTGCTCAGACTCTGCCAATGTTTCAAGTGACTCTTTCCAAAGCACATCAACATTGTCTGTTTGACCGTATAATTTAGTACGCAACGCATCTTTACGCTCTTTTGCTGTATTTACTGTAAATACACCATCGCCAGGAGGACAAAGACACTGACTTAGTTTTTCGTGGAATGCTTTTTGTGTGTTACTCATCTCTACTCCGCTGATTATTATCTGCATATTCATGCGTAATTAAAAAACTTGCGCAATCAGGTTTGTGTATAGTTAAGATTTTTAAAACTCAACAATCACTTGCTCAACTAAACCTATAACTCACTGATATTAAATGATTATATTTTCAATGCAGAAAAATTTAAACTGCTCTAGTCAAATTAGAGCGCTGTATTTTGGCAGGTATAACATGCGCGAAAAGAAAGTCAAATTTTGCGACAACCTAGGCGATTGCCGCTATAGATTTATATTCAAACGAAGTGAATACTCATTATTCGTAGCCTCTTGGCTTTTTGGTTTTGATAACCGCAATGTATGCATGCCAACTGGCGTAGCTTAATAATGGCATAATCACAATAAACCCAGCAGTGCCTGTAATAAAACCTACAAACACTAAACAGAGTATTATCCCAGCCCAAACAACCATTGCAGCAAAATTGGTTTTAACCGCGTTCATCGAAGAAATTACCGCAGTCATGATATCAACTCGGCGCTCCATCATAATTTGCGGGGTAAACGCAGAGATAGCAAATACAGTGACAAGTAAAATACCACCAACAATACTACCGAGCGTTAAAAACGCCGATAATTGCTCAAAACTTGGATTGACAACATTCGGATATAGGGCGTGGATGAGCGCAGCTAAACGCATCCAAACAATCATAATCACCATTAGTAACACCGCAAAGCCCCATTCACCTGCTGGGTTTCTAAACATAGATTTAAGGCTATGCATTAGAGTAGGTTTATGGCCTTTTTCAAGCTCCCACGCCACATCATAAAGGCCAGCAGCAAAGGCAGGGCCTATTAATGCAAAGCCAACCACAGCAGGCAAAATAACTAAGTGCGTATCAAACTGATATACAAAATACATAATTGTCGCTGGTATCAAGGTAAATACTAATCCGTAGACAAGGCTCAGTATTGGCGCATTAGCGATGTCCTTAAATGCAAGTGCTAACCAATGAAACGGTGCAGATGCAGATATTTGAGAGCTCTCTAAACAACGAGCAAATTCGTGATTTTTGTTCATAGAAGATGATGCTGGCATAATGTATCCTCATTAAAGGTGACATCTTTAGGTTTAGGTTAACTGTGCAATTCTTGCAACATTGTTAAGTTAATCGGACATCTGTCCTGTACTTTAAACACATATGATTAAAGTATTACGCTTTAGACAAAAATAAGGTTTAATAATGGAAAAGGTATTTCACTTAGGGATCACACGTGACGACTTAAAAGGGGCAACTCTTGCTATCGTACCTGGCGATCCTGACCGCTCAGCACGCATTTCTACGCTTCTTGATAACCCTGAATGCTTAGCGAAGACTCGTGAATTTCATGTTTACCGTGGTGAGCTGAACGGCCACAGTGTTGTCGTTTGTTCAACCGGTATTGGCGGCCCATCTACTTCAATTGCTGTTGAAGAGCTTGCTCAGCTAGGTATTGATACCTTTTTGCGTATTGGCACGACCGGTGCTATTCAGCCCCACATCAATGAAGGCGATATTTTAATTAGCCAAGCATCTGTTCGATTAGATGGCGCAAGCCAGCATTTTGCACCACTAAGCTACCCTGCTGTGTCTGACTTTTTTGCTACACAAGCAATGGTCAATGCATGTGATAAATTAGGAATTAATTTCCACATTGGTATTACTGCATCAAGTGACACATTCTACCCAGGTCAAGAGCGTTACGATACTTATTCAGGTTATGTTCCGCGCTCTTTCCAAGGCAGCTGTGAAGAGTGGCAAAAACTAGGTGTGATGAACTACGAGATGGAATCAGCAACACTATTTACTATGTGTGCTGCCCTTGGCTTACGCGCAGCATGTGTTGCAGGTGTTTTAGTAAATCGTACTAAACAAGAGATTCCGAATGTTGACCACGGCGAGATTGAGAAAAAATCAGTCGCCGTCGTCATTGAAGCTGCAAAACTATTGCTTAATTAAGCGTTACTTAATTTCGCAATATAGTGCTCAAATGCTGGTGGGTTTGCAAAGCTTGCCAGCACAGATTTAGCCACCTCATATTGATTTTCTGCCCCTTGTGTTTCTAACAAGGTTATCGACTTAACTGTTTTATCATCAAAGCTTAAACCCGCAAGATAAAACTGACTCAATGCACTTTGTAATGGCGAAAGGCTTGGACTATAGGCTGCATTTTCGGCATAGCTTCCGTAAAAATCCCCTTCGGTAAATGTACTTAATTTAACAGCACTAAAATTACCTGTGTATGGCACATATGCATTGAGTGCTAATTGAATAAGTTTTGCGTCATCAATGGTAAGGTCGGCAAATTGTTTATCACTTTGCTTATGCGAAAATAAACACGCATCATTACCTAAATCTTTCGGGCCAAATGAATAAGGTAATAACTCATGAAGGTTAAAGTTACGCTCTGGCAATAAAATCTCAAGTGAGTCTGCAGTACTCAATTCATTCATAAATTGACGGCAATAGCCACAAGGAGCGTCACTGATTGCAATTCTTTGTACTGCTTGCGCGCCATTAAGCCATGCATTATTAATCGCTGATTGCTCAGCATGAACGACTAAACTCAAGGCTTGATGAGAAAACTCAACATTAGCGCCAAAATAGAAATTTGTTTCGTCTTGCTCATTTAACCCAACTGCAATAGCGCCCACGTAGAATTTAGAAATAGGCGCCACAGAAAATAAACTTGCGACGGGTACACAGGCTTTTAGTAACTCAAGTTGGCTAACTTGAAACCGCTGACAAAGAGAAGAAATATCTGTTTGAGATAAGATGCCACGTTGCTGTTTAAGCTGGGCAAAAAGAGAATTTTTTTGTTGATCATTGAAGCTAAACGGCTCTGAATTTTGAGCTAGTTTGCTTGCATCTATCCTAGTTGCTGTCATAACAAATTATAATTATTAATTGGCTAAACAGTTTAAAAGGTTACGTAATGAATTGCTAGGTTTTGGCGGTAAACATCAAGGTAAATCGCACAATAAAAGCTAAAAATTAGCGGTATTTGTAAGCCCAGATATACACAACAAAATAGCGATGACTAGCTCGACCAATTATTGACGAACCAGCCAATTTTTTGCTTTGTTAAAACATTCAAAGTTTTCAGCTTGTAAGTTATAGCGCTTTGCTTTTTGCATAAATAAGTCGTGCATAAAACCATCAAAACTTACGACAATTGCTACAACAGCTTCTTTCAAAGAGTTTGCCACTGCCGGCATAATTGTGAATAAATCAGCAGGTGCGAAATTGTGCGTCAACTCAGACACGTCAACGAGTATTTTATCTGACCCATATAATACTGAGTATTGTTGGGCGATTTGGTAAAAGTTAATCACATCCTGTGCGCTTGCCGTCCCTCTTAACGTCATCATAACTAACGACGTAGATGCATCATAGGTAATGCAAGTAGACACGTTTGACATAAAAATACTCTTAAACTGCGTGAGTGGTTAGGGGTTAACTCTAGCTCTCAGAGTTGAAAGCCAGCATATTTTATTTATAACCCTAACCTAGTCAATAGCTAGCAATTAAATAGGTATGGCCAGCATTAAATATAAGAATTTATAACTAGAAAAATACATTTTTGGCGTTACCTTAAATTAACCTTTAATGCTTTTTTTAAACATGCACGAGAATTCTGCCTTTAATTTAAGCCTTTTCAGATGCCCTTAAAATGAGTGAAAACTTACAATGAACATCATCTTAAAGCAGTAGAGTAAACACGTATTGTCAGATGATACATGTTTGCTTGGATAGGAATAAATCATGAGATTCATGGTTCCAATTATCGCAGGCATGTTTTTGTCAGTTCCTTTGCAAGCAACCGCAATTACAGCAACAGAATTTGAAAAACTACGCAACCAAGTCAGAAACACTTACGCAAACTCAAGACAGCTAGGTTTAGAAGAAGTAAATAAAATACTAGCCAATTCTGAGTTGAATCTTGAACAGAAGATCATTATGACTAACTATAAAGCGTGGGTTTTATCTGGTAATAATAAACTAGATGAAGCGATGATTACGCTCGTAGAGTTCGAGAGTATGGTTGCCAAATCGAAAGATAAGAGCCTGATGTATGGCTACTATAATATTTCGGGAAATATCTATTCCCATTTAGGGTTATATCAAGAAGCACTTAATCATTACAAACAAGCGCTCCCTTTTGCAAAGATGAGGAATAATAACCTTGTAATGCAAACTGAAAACAACATCGCTGTTATCTACTTAAAATTACACCTATATAACAATGCAGCAGAAATATTTAAAAAATTTAGAGAGTACAGCAAAACAAATAACCATACCTTTAATGAGTCGTTTACGAGTAATCTTCTTGCTAAGGCTTTGCTTGGTTTAAAAAAATATGACCAAGCATTAGAACTACTTAGTAACATATATAACTTTCAGAAAAGCAACGACTTTCTTTCACACCAAATAGTTAATCTAACCACTCAGGGAAAAATTTATAACTCTCAAGCACAATATAAAAAAGCAGAAATAATATTGAAAAAAGCACTCAATTTACTAAATGAGAATAATCTTCAAAGCGATAAGCTTGCTGTAGTATTAGAACTTGCTAAAACATACAAAGCCCAAAATAAACCTGCATTGGCTCTAGCACAAATTCAGTCAATTGATTTAAAGAATAAAAAAATCTCTGACTATCAATTATTGCTAGCTACACAAGAGCTATCAGCCTCTTTGCATTTACAACAAAAAAACTACCATGCAGCAATTGATGCATACAAACAGCTCTATGAAACTCAAGAAAAAATTCTAAGAAGACAAACCAGTACTAATCTTGCCAAAGCGTTAGCAGAATTAGATATAACGACTAAAGAAGCAGAAATAGAACTTTTAACTAAATCAAATCAAGTTCAGGCTTCAAAAAATAAAGCAAATAAAGTGATCTTTATGGCGATTGCTTTTGCCTTATGCTCAATTTTAATCGTATTAACGTTGATGACAGTGAGGACGAAGCAACAAAAGAATGCCCTGTCTAAAACATTAACAAAACTTCATAACACACAAGCACAACTTATTGAAATCGAAAAAATAGCATCGTTAACCGCATTAGTATCTGGTATGGCGCATCAATTAAATACGCCCATTGGCACCATTGTAACCGCTAGCTCTTTAATTGATGATCAACTTACACTTATTTGCCAAAAGTTTAAATCTCAAGAGCTATCTAGCAAGCACCTTCATAGCTTTTTAAACGATACAAACGATGCAAAAGATTTAATACAGGCTAGCATCGCTCGACTTGCCAGCATTGTCGAAGAATTTAAGGCACTCAATGTGTCTATTGATTTAGATAAACCGCTAGTCCAGTTTAACCTAACAGAAGAAATATCACGCAGAGTTCTGCCTTTCTCAAGTTATTTAGGAAAGTGTATTAAATTCGATATTCAGGGTGATAATGTTGTAATAACTTCTTACCCTGCAATTATTGGTGACATATTAAAAACCTTAATCATTAATTCCTGCGAACATGGTTTTGCAATAAAGCTACACGGTTTAATTGAGATCGAGATTAAAGCTTTTCCTAAGCATGTCGAAATTATTTATCAAGACAACGGGGTCGGTATTAAGGAAACTATCTTGCATGATATCTTTACTCCTTTCTATACCACTAATATGGGCGATAAACACCTAGGACTTGGGTTAAATGTTGTTTTTAATGCAGTTAAATTTAATTTGAAAGGAGAAATATGCGCCGAGCCTTATGAACACGGCGCACGATTTGTTATTAGCCTACCAATCGATGCTCGATTGGTTGATGATACTAGCTATTAACCGGTATTACGCATACCAGCAGCGATACCTGTCATAGTGATCATCAAGGCATTATCAATATCGCCTTCAGAGCCCACGTCAGCTTCGCGTGAACGACGCAGTAACTCAACTTGTAATAAGTTAAGTGGATCTGTGTACGGGTTGCGAAGCGCTATTGACTCTTTGATCCAAGGTTGGTCTGCAAGCAGGCTCTTTTGTGGGCTAAGCGATTGCACAAGCTCAATAGCCTCACTCAACTCCTGACGAAGTTTTACGCCTAATGGCTTATATTGCTCAGTTACTAATGCATCATCGTAATGCGCACTTAACCATGAATCGGCTTTACTAAATACCATTTCTAGCATCTCTAAACGAGCACGGAAGAATGGCCATTTTAAGCTCATTTCGTGAAGTGTCTCGATGCCATACTTATCTAAAGCAGCTTTAAGGCCTGTTAATGCACCTAACCAAGCTGGCAGCATTAAACGGTTTTGGCTCCATGCAAAGATCCATGGAATAGCACGAAGACTTTCTACCCCACCGTTCGGGTTGCGCTTCGCAGGGCGAGAACCAAGTGGTAATTTAGATAGCTCTTGCTCTGGCGTTGCCATTCTAAAGTAAGGTACAAAGTTTTCATCATGGCGCACAACTTGGCGGTAATGCTCACACGAATCAGCACTAATAAGTTCCATAACATCACGCCATTCGCTCTTCGGCTCTGGCGGTGGTAGCAAGTTACTCTCTAGAACTGCACCAGCATAAATATTTAAGCTTTGCAGGGCAACAGCAGGCAAACCAAACTTAAAGCGGATCATTTCACCTTGCTCTGTTACACGTAGGCCACCTTTTAATGAACCTGGAGGCTGTGAGCGAAGTGCTTGTGCAGCTGGCGCGCCACCACGACCAACAGTACCACCACGGCCGTGGAATAAAATAAGCTCAATACCGCGATTTTCGGCTAATTGAACAAGTTTATCCATAGCTTCATATTGTGCCCAACCAGCAGCCATCATGCCTGCATCTTTTGCTGAGTCTGAGTAGCCGATCATGACATTTTGTTGGTTTTGAATATGACCACGGTACCAAGTGTTATCAAGTAAACATTCGATAACCTCTTTACCATTATTTAAGTCGTCTAACGTTTCAAATAATGGCGCAACCGGTAAGTTAAACTTACAACCACTTTCTTTGAGCAATAACTGTACTGCCAGCACATCAGATGCAGTGCGTGCCATCGAAATAATATACAAACCAAATGTTTGAGCATCTTGCGCTGCGATTACATCAAATGTATCTAGCACCTCTTGTACTTCTGGGCTTGGTTGCCAATGCTTTGGAATAAGCGGACGTCGAGAGTTTAGCTCAGCAAGTAAGAACGCTTGTTTGTCTTCTTCTTGCCATTGATGGTAATCACCTAACCCTAAATAACGTGTCAGTTCAGAGAAAACATCACCATGACGCGATGAATCCTGACGTACATCAAGTTTTGCAAGACGCAGACCAAAGCTGTTAATACGGCGTAGTACATCAAGCAACAAGCCATCGGCAACTACTTTCATGTTGGTCTTAATAAGCGAGCGATAGCACACTTCGATTGGATGTTTAATTTGCGCGATATCAGTAATTAAATCTTCAGAATCTGTGCGCTTTTTCTTAATTTTTGCGCCCAAATGCGTCACCGTTTCAGCAATTTGATTCTTTAATTTTTTAAGTACCGCACGGTAAGGTTCAAAGTCTTGACCTGCAAGCTCAATAAGCTCATCGCTTGCATCCGACATTGATAGCTCATTGCTTAGCGTTTCGATATCACGGGAATACAAATCGAGTGCCATCCAGCGGCCATGATCAAGTACTTGCTGTGTGACTTCAGCGGTGACGAACGGGTTACCATCACGGTCACCGCCCATCCAAGAAGTAAATTCTATTGGGCTGAAATCAATAGGCAGCTCAAGATCAAGCTCTGATTTTACGTCTTCGCCAAACTCCCGTAAGAAACGTGGTACGGCATGCCATAAGCTATTTTCAATAACCGCAAAACCCCATTTAGCTTCGTCGATTGGCGTTGGGCGTGAGCGACGAATGTCGTCGGTATGCCACGCTTGGCTGATAAGTTGGGCAATACGATTTAATAAATCTGCACGTTCACTAGGTAGGTTATCTTTACGCTCTAAAGAGGCAAGACAATCACTTAATTCAACGTGTTTATTAATCATTGTACGGCGTGTCACCTCAGTTGGGTGAGCCGTCAGTACTAAATTGATGTGGAGTTTTGAGAGTGTTTGTGCCAAGTGATTAGGATCAACTTGACCTTGCTTTGATGCTGTTGCTAACGCTTTTAATGTTTGAGTGAGAGGGTTTAGTTGGCAAAAACCAACATCATTAAAGCGCGATACGGTATGAAATTGTTCAGCAACATTAGCAAGATTCAAAAAATGATTAAATGAGCGTGCAACCGGTAATAGTTCTTCATCTGTGAGAGCGTGTAGTACTTCGATAAGCGCCTGTCTGTCGGCTTCGTTACCACTACGTGACGATTTAGATAAAGCGCGAATCTCTTCTACCTTATCTAAAATGGCTTGTCCTTGTGCATCTTTAATGGTTTGACCCAGCATTTGTCCAAGCATACTAACATTACCGCGAAGTGCAGCGTATTGTTCACTCATTCTCATACTCCTTTCTTTAACTAAGTTGAAAGTACTTACTGCACAGTATTTAGCCAAGCACGAGCGCAGCTAAATACTGATCCCTTTTATTAATATCATTGTCAGCGTTAATTTAATAGATCGAATTTTCTAACATACTCGTAAAAAAGAATAACCAATCTATAAACATAAAAGTGTAATAAATACGCAGCTTAGTCAGCTACAAAGCGTTAAAGCTAGCTCAATTGGTAAAATGGACTTACCAATTTAAAAGGTAAAATCCCCGTATATTAAGGCATCCTTAAAGTTTGCATGGTCAAATTTTTACCCGCCTTTTTTTATGTGTTTGTAGGGTTAGATCAAGACAAACAGAGCTACTATCATTTTATTAGTTGGTGATAGTTTGAGCGAAAAAATTTTCAAATATTTTTAGAACAGGTCAAAAATGCAACTCTATATTTTGTGCGGTGCAAGCAGTGAAATTGCAAATGCTTATTTCACTACTCTTCATAAACAAATAAACACGGGTCATATCGTAACCATCAGTCGAGGTGAATTTAAGGCAAGTTTTAATAAGTCATCAAGCAATGAGATAAGACACCAGCATTTTATTACTGACTATTCAGAGCAAAGCTTAAGTGGCATTGCAAAAGAACTTGCTGGTGGCAACTATGATTTGGCCCAGTTGATGATATTTAACGGCCTATTGCATGATCCAGATAATGCGCCTGAACGTAAACTTGAGCAAATATCTGAGCAGCACTTTATAAATAGCATGACGACAAATGCTCTACTACCAATTCGCTGTGTGACTTTATTTTCTATGCTTTTAAAGCCACAAGTTTCAACTGTGGTGTGTGCCCATAGCGCACGTGTTGGTAGCATTAGTGATAACAAGTTAGGCGGTTGGTATAGCTATCGGGCATCGAAGGCGGCATTAAATATGTTATTTAAATCTGCAGCAATTGAACTTAGCAGACGCTATAAAAAGTGCCACTGCGTGTTATTTCACCCAGGTACCACTGATACGCCGTTATCAAAACCCTTTCAGGCAAATGTACCCGAAGGAAAGTTATTTACCCCTGAGTTTGTAGCCGAGCAATTGTATTCATTGATAAGTGATGCTGACTATTTACAACAATCACACAACCCTGCCTACTTTGACTGGCAAGGAAAACCCATAGACTGGTAACAGGAAATTTATGCATTTTACAAAACAAGCCATTGCTGATTTAGAAAACCGCTACCGCGCTCATTTAATTAATAGCTTGTCGGGGTTTAAAAGTGCCAACTTAATTGGCACTCAAGATAGTAACGGCCAAACCAATTTGGCGATTGTCAGTTCAGTATTTCATCTTGGAGCACATCCCCCTTTAGTGGGTATGATAATTAGGCCCCATTCAGTGCCTCGCCATACCCTAGAAAACTTATTAGCCACTAAGCAGTACACGATTAACCATGTGAACAAAGACATTTATAAAAATGCACATCAAACATCGGCACGCTACGACAAGGACGAGTCTGAATTTGATGCAACAGGGCTCAGCACTGAATACCTAAATGACTTTACTGCGCCTTTTGTTAAAGAAAGTAAGCTTAAATATGCGCTTGAGCTGAGAGAGCACCACCACCTTGCCATTAATGGCACTGAGCTGATCATAGGTGAAATAACCGACATTTACTTAGATGAGGCTTGCTTGCAAGAAGATGGCTTTGTCGATATTGAAGCCATTGACACAATCGCAGTGAGCGGGCTTGATAGTTACCATGTAACTGAACGTTTAGCCCGCTTAGCGTATGCTAAAAAATAACCTTTAATTTAAGAATTAGATTATAAATGGCTTAGGCGCATGGGTTAACACCTCAAACCCAGATTCGGTGACAACTATGTCATCTTCTAGGCGCACACCACCGTAGCCTGGTATATAAATGCCAGGCTCAATGGTGATCACATTACCCACTTCAAGGTTGTAGTCTGTCAGAGTGTTGATAAATGGCACTTCATGTAAAAACAGCCCTAAACCATGGCCAAGGCCTTTACCTGCGTACTCGCCAAAGCCCGCATCAGTAATCACCTTGTTTGAGATGGCATTTAAATCTAAACAATTTACACCCGGTTTAACCATTTCAAGTGCCGCATTTTGTGCATCAAGTACGGTATTATAAATACGGGTTTGTTTTTCTGATGCTTCGCCAATAATGTAACTACGAGTCATATCAGAGCGATAGCCATTTACAACTGCACCAAAATCAAGGGTTACAAAGTCACCTTGCTTTAAAACCTGATCTGACGGGTTACCATGCGGCAAGGCTGAGCGCTCTGCAAACAGCATGATGGTGGCAAACGACATTCCTTCTGAACCAAGCTTTTGCATTCTAAATTCAAGCTCTAAGGCAAGGTCACGCTCGGTTACACCCGGTTTAAAATAAGGCAGCGTTTGTGCTAATGCTTCATCAGCGATAGCCGCAGCAGCTTTAATTTGTGCAACTTCCCAGCTATCTTTAACGCGCCTTAGTTTTTCAATTAAGCCGTTTACCGCTGTTAATGTGTGGCCGCTTAGCTCATCTGCCACACCTTGCCAAATGGCTACCGTGACATAACTTGCATCAAATGCGACATGGCTGTTTGGATTAAGGTGCCTGTTAATACAATGACCAAGAGTTTCGTTGTCTCTGTCTCGACAAACAACTTCAAACCCAGTTGTTTCTGCAATTGCACGTTGGTGGTATCGGTAATCAGTGATCAACACACACGCATCTTGAGTAATTAATGCATAAGCAGCATTACCGCTAAAACCACTTAAGTAACGAATATTTTCATGACCAAGTACTAACATGGCGCTGTAACCTTGTTGCTCTAGCAAGGCTTTAAATTCAGCTTGTCTTTTTAAGTAATTAACTTGCATTGTCGCTCCTTATTTTTTGCGCATGCTAACAGTTATGTCCATAAATACGAATATTATGCGATTAGTCGCAGTGAGTTTGCATCAACTGTTTACTCAAGCCACAATGCAGAAAAAACCAAGGAGTACACAATGACAACATATGGTATTGGCACACAAACGCCAGAGCAGGCGCTTGACTCTTTGTCAGATATGACAACAGATTTAACCCCTATTCAAAATGACGAATTTGATGCGCGTATCGCAAAAGCACAAGCGTATATGCAAGCAAACAACATTGATGCAATTTATTTAAATGCAGGCACTAACCTAGCCTATTTTACAGGGATGCGTTGGTACGCAAGTGAGCGTTTAGTTGGCGCTATTTTACCTGCAAAAGGTGATGTGCAATACATAGCGCCGTTTTTTGAAATCGGCAGCTTAAACGATTTTATGGTGATTGATGGCCCAATTCGTGGTTGGCAAGAACACGAAAACCCTTATCAACTATGTGTAGATGTTCTTACAGAAATGGGCATTAGCAAAAATGGCACCCTTGGTATTGATGAAAGCGCACAATTTTTTATCTACGACGGCATTAATAAAGCTAACGGCGATTACAACATTGTTAACGCACAGTGCGTGACAGCTCACTGCCGTATGCATAAATCAGCCAATGAACTTGCCTTAATGCAACGTGCAATGGACATGACTTTAGAAGTACACAAAGCAACGGCAAGTATGCTTTATGAAGGCATCACCACAACTGAGGTTGAAGCCTTTATTAAAAAAGCGCACCAAAAAGTCGGCGCACCGGGTAACTATTTTTGTATTGTGCTATTTGGTGTTGCGTCGTCTTTCCCGCATGGCGTTAAAAACCCGCAAACCCTTAAAAAAGGTGATGTGGTACTGATTGATACTGGCTGTAAAGTACATGATTACCTCTCTGACATTACCCGTACTTATGTATTTGGTGAAGCAACCGAACGTCAACGCATGTTTTGGCAACACGAGAAAAATGCCCAGCTTGCTGCTTTTGCTGCCGCAAAAATTGGTGAGCCATGTGGCAAAGTAGATGATGCTGCAAGGCAGTATCTTGCCGAAAATGGCATGGGACCAGAGTATCAAACACCAGGCTGCCCACATAGAACCGGCCATGGCATTGGTTTAGATATTCATGAATGGCCATACCTTGTGGGTGGTAACCCTACTCCACTCGCAACAGGTATGTGTTTTAGCAATGAACCTATGATTGTCGTACCTGATGAGTTTGGTATTCGCTTAGAAGATCACTTTTATATGACAGACGAAGGTCCGCGTTGGTTTACCGAGCCTGCTCATAGCATCGATGACCCATTTGGGTTAGCTAAATAAAATTCAAATAAACTTTATAAGGCCAGTTTTCTGGCCTTTTTTGTATCTGAATTATTACAATCATTAACAGTGTGGACATTTTAGAGACAACCTATCCGCTTTTATCATGTTATGATTTCAAGAATTTAACCTAACATAATTACGGAGAATAAATGGGTTTACGTTTTAAAGTTCCACATACCCTGATACTGCTGCTGGGCATGATGGTTGTTGCGCTTATTGCTACTTGGTTAGTACCACAAGGTTTTTTCACTACTACATTAAGTGAATCAGGCCGAGAAATGGTTGTTGCGGGCACCTATCAAACGGTTGCTGAGCGCCATTACTTAACTCCATGGGATTTATTACAAGCCATACCTCGCGCTTTTGCTGCTGCTCAAGATGTTATTTTCTTTGTGTTAATTGTGGGCGGTGTATTAGCTGTTGCACGTGCCACAGGCACTGTTGATGCGCTCATTGGTAGGCTTTTAGAGCGACACGGTAAAAAACCGCAACGATTAATCTTTATGGTGGTGTTTTGCTTTGCCTTAGCATCAAGCAGTATTGGTACCGCCGGCGAATATATTCCTTTTGTTATTATTCTCGTCGCGCTTTGCAAAGCAATGCGCCTAGATGCAATGACCGCCGTAGGTATGATAGTCGCAGGTTATGGTATTGGTTATGGTGTTTCGGCATTTAACCCATTTACGGTATTAATCGCACAGCAAATTGCAGGTATTCCTGTTTACTCTGGTCTGTGGTTACGTTTAGCGATATTTATTCCATTTGTACTCATTTGTTTTCATCATGTTTGGCAATACACCAAAAAGGTAGCGCACGATCCGTCTAAATCAATGATGATTGGCGTGCCTTGCCCACTGGAAAATCAAACAGCAACAAGTTACCCAGCACTTGCCCTGCGCCATAAACTAGTTTTAGGTAGCTTTATTATTACCCTAGCAATTGCAGTATGGGGCATCGCAACTAAGGGCTGGTACTTATACGAGCTAGGTGGTGTTTTTATTGCTTGGGGTGTGGTTGTAGCCATTTTAGGCAAACTATCTGCTGATGAAGCAGCAAACAAATTTATAGAAGGCGTATCTGATCTTGTTACCACCGCAGTGTTAATTGGTGTTGCACGGGGTATCGCCCTTATTTTAGAAGACGGCCAAATCCTGCATAGCCTTGTACATGGCATGTCGTTACCGCTTTCTTATGTATCTGCTGAAATATCTGCAATTGGCATGCTGGTTATTCAAACCCTACTCAATACCTTTATTCCTTCTGGTTCAGGGCAAGCTTATGTCACCATGCCACTCATGGCCCCACTCGGTGATTTAGTCGGTGTACCAAGGCAAGTTGCCGTGCTTGCTTATCAATTTGGTGATGGCTTTTCAAATATGATCATTCCGACCAATGCTGTACTTATGGGCATTTTAGGCATGGCTGGTGTGCCTTACGGCCATTGGTTTAGATTCTGTTTACCACTACTAATTAAACTAATGGTCGCAGCATCGGTTGTATTAGTATTAGCTGTAATGTTTGGCTATGGCTTAGATGTACAGCCCACACTTAATTAAGTTAGTTGATTTTAAAAAGCGCCTAAGGCGCTTTTTTGTTGTGTTTTGAGCTCTTTTTAGCAATACATATTTGGCAAAATGAGTTTTAAGTGAAAGTCAGTTTTGTACAAAATCATAACTTCAAGCGTAACTCGCTTCTGCCCCAAAATAAGTTAGGTTAAATGCTCTAACTGCTGCTTTGAGCAATCAAGAAACGGTCCAAGCCCTACACATTGAATGATAAGTTAACGCATCTTTAATAATAGCTAGAAAATTTTGCTTAATGGGCTTACAACACCGTTTGCTCCTTGTTGTAAAACATGGGTGTAAATCTGTGTGGTTTTTACATCAAAATGGCCCAATTGAGCTTGAACGGTGCGAATATCGGCGCTACTTTGCAATAGGTGCGTTGCAAATGAATGGCGCAAGGTATGAGGCGTAATAACCTTTGTAATCAAAATCAATGTCCTTTACTCGCAATTGCACCGCTTCCATCACACGCAAACCACTTCCATACATTAACCCCGTGATTAAGTAATATCGCTTGGAAAGATGACTCATCAATTGCTTTACTACATCAGGCGTCATCACTACAGGCAGCTTGGGTTGTCGATTACTTCGTGCAAAATTCAAGTTTAAAGAAAGCTCATTTTTGACAATATGTTTATATAAAAAAGCGAGCGCATTTAAAGCTGCACTTTGTGTTCTAGGTGACATATTACGTTTTAATACAATATGGTCTAAAAACGCTTTGACTTCTGCATCTCCCATTGAGCTTGGGTGACGTTTGTTGTGAAAGTGAATAAATTTTGCGATCCAACCTAAATAAGCATTAATTGTTCTTAATGAATACTGACGAGTGAGCATATAGTCTGCAATGTAGTTTAAATAAGGAGAGCGAGTTTTCATTTTCATTCCTTTGAAAAGAAGCTGTATATATACACAGTTTTAGCTCAGTTGCTCGTATAGTCAAGAAAACGACCCAATCGCTCGTTTTTATCCTGAGGTAAAAGCGAGAACTCCTAAATTTTAATAACACTGGTAATTAGTTAACAAGTTTGTTAGAAATAATCTAATAAGAAAAACGAGCTACGCTGTGGTAGAAAAACGCGCGATTAGCTCGCTATAAACAT